>CAZEOC010000007.1:0-23018 GCA_964513525.1 uncultured Saprospiraceae bacterium
AATATCAAAAAATTGTTTAAAACGAACACATTATTTTGTGAATATTTGATACGTTGAGAATTTTCAACTTTTCATCATTAAAATCAATATTATGAGGAATAAAATTAGAAGTATAATTTCCACAGAAGTATAAATATTGATACTTACAAGGTTTCCATAAAATAAAGAACCGATGAGAACCAAATATATCATATATAATTCTTTCTTAAGTTCTGTTTTATCAACTAATAATTTTTCTATTTTCTGAAATGTACACATTAAAATATAACCTATTATCCCAACACCTATTATCCCGACTTCATATAGATTATTGATTAAAGAATTATGTGCTGTTGCTTTTTTAAGGTTCATATTTAGTATATCTATCGTTTTGTCAGATAAGCCATTAAAAAAATATCCTTCCAACCCGTGTCCAATAAATATATTTAATAGGTTACTATTTTTAAACTCTTGAATAGCCATAGCCCATATGTCAAAGCGACCAAGAGAATTTCGTGCTGAAATTAAATCTACCTCACTAAAATAATTTTTAAACATTGATAAAGCAGGAAAAGTAAAAACTAAGGTCATTGTAAAAAATGTCAGAAAATAGTATTTATATTTAGAATAATAATAGGTTATAAATACATACCCAATTATTAAATATAATAGCGATAAATAAACATTTCTTGAATCAAGAATAAAAATCCCTATACATAAGACAATCAACTTTATATAGTTAAACCATCTATTTTTAAAAGCTAATAACTCAATAATAAATGCAGCAATAAATAAAAAACCTATTTGTCCTACTGATTTATTTAAAGGATAGCTAATTCGAGGAAAATCAATTTTAAAAAAACTCAATAATAAATTATTTCCTAAATCTCTAAAACCTGTAAAATAAACAAGAGCAATATTGATAATTAGATAAGAAACTATTGAAAAGTTAATTATTTTAATCAATAATGATATTTCCGTTTTATTACTTTTTGCAAAAATCAAAAACAATGTAGTTCCAATTAATATATAACCGACCTTACTGAAAATTTCAAGGTATGATACATTATAATTAAAAAGAGAATAAATAATCGGTATTATAAAATAAACTATCCCAATTATATAGAGAATATTTTTTCTAATAAAATTTACAACTTTACCCCTTTTAATAGTTAGAACATTAGTAATAATTGTTATAATCCAAATTAATAAAACTAAGATTCTCAAAAGAAAATCAAAAGGTTCACCAAATACGGTTGGAAGTCTATATAAAATCAAAAAAAAGGCAATTATGCAAATTTGACTTTTTTGAAAAAAGCTAAACTCATTTAACTTCTTCAACCAAAAAAATTTCATCTTACAAAGATCCTTCAATCAACTTCAATAAATTATCGACTGCCATACTTCCTTGACGCTGGACACTTTGATAAGTACGAGAACCAATATGTGGTGTAATAATTACATTTTTAACACCTTGCAATGGATGATTTTTTGGCATTGGTTCTTCTTCTAAAACATCTGCCAAATAACCTCCTATAGCTCCACTTTCTAATCCTCCTAAAACAGCATCAATATTGATTAATCTTCCTCGAGCTGTATTGATAATAATGATTCCTTTCTTAGCAATATTATTAACTCGATGTGCATTAATCATTTCCTCAGTTTCAGGAGTATGTGGAGTATGTAAACTAATAATATCAACAGAGGCAAGCATATCATCTATAGTTTCACAGACTTCAAGGTTATGTTCTTTCACAAATTCTTTATCCAAAAATTTATCTGCTACTTTTACTTTCAAACCTAAAGCTTTTGCTTTTTTTGATAATTCTTTTCCAACTCCTCCTAAACCAAAAATTCCTATCGTTTTTCCTTCAATTTCATGACCAACATAACGATACCATCCACCTTCAGATGTAATATTATGTTCCAAATGAACATTTCGAGAGAAACAGAATAATAAAGCTAAAACATGTTCAGAAACAGAAACTTGGTTCACTCCAGGACAATTTGTAACTGGAACACCAAATTTTTTAGCCGCTACTAAATCGATTTTATCTAAACCTACTCCATATTTAGAAATAAATTTAAGTTTACCTTCTACTCCTTTCTTGATTACAGATTCAGTGTATTCATCATCTCCGCAGATAACTGCATCATAATCTCCAATTATAGGTAATAATTCAGCTTCTGTTATTGGTCCTCTCAATTTATCAATTTCAAATCCCTGACTATTTAATAAATCTTGATGTCTACCTGGTGTATCTTGAAAAGATGTAGTTGTTAATAATATTTTCATTAAAAGTTAATTTTTTGTTGTAATTCATTAAAATCAGAAAATCTAATACCTGTATAATCAGCAAATAGTTCTATATTCTCGTGATAAGATCTCAATGCAAAATGTAATTTAGAATGTAAAGAAGCATTATAATCAGAAGTAGCATCTCCTAAAAATAATGTATCCTCTCTTTTAAGATTATACTTCTCTAATAAATACTCTGTCCAAACAGGCTTTTTAGTTGGAGAACCACAGATTTCTTCAAAAAAGTGATGGATATCTCTTCTTTTAGCAATTTTCTCCATTTCTCCAGTTGGAGTACCAGTAATAATCCAATATTTTATTTTACCATGAAACTTTTCTAAGAAAGCTTTAGCACCTTTAATTTCCTCGCTATCAACAACACCCTGAACGACTAAGTCTGAAAACTGCTGAGCCAATTCATCTACTTTTGCTTCATCAATAGATAGGTTTAAGAACTCTTTATGATAAATTTTGAATTTTTCAAAACGACTCATACCGCCATTAGCTCTATGATGTGCAACAACTTTTTGAGCAATTTCTTCTCCATGAGAAGCGTAAAGATCATGAAAAGCTTGAGTTTTGACATTTACTGATTCTGCTAATACACCGTCAAAGTCAAAAAAAATATTTTTAATAGTCATTTTTATTAATTGTCTTTAGATATTTTTTCAAGAAAATCATTTGGTTTATATACAATTTAGTAATGTAGATAAATATCTTCTCCTTTACTTTCTTTATATATTTTATCAATAGGGTAATTATTATTTATTTTTTCTTGATTTCTAATTTCATTAAAAATCTGATTTTTAACATCTCCCCCAAATAAAACTAACCTTTTACCTGCATTTAATATCGTTGGATAAGTTAATGTAATTCTATAGCTATCTAATTTTGTAACGAAAACATCTGCAACAGATTCTTCTATTTCATTAAGTACTTTTGTATCTGGAAATAAAGAAGCAGTGTGCCCATCTGTACCCATTCCTAAAAGAATTAAATCAAAATAAGGAAAGCCTTCTTTCTTTGGCATTTTCTCCAACTGAATTTTATAATCTTCTATAACAGATTCTAAATTCAACTTAGAAGTATCTATTCTATGAAATCCTTTTACTTCAAGATTTCTTAATATTTTTAAAGCATTATAAGCATTATTTGCTTCATCTTCTAACGGTACAAATCGTTCATCAACCCAATAAAATCTTATTTTATCCCAAGCATTAAAATCGATATTCAATAGGTATTTAAAAATTCCAATTGGTGTACTTCCTCCAGATATAGCGATATTTATTTCATTTTTTTCAGCTAACAACAATTCAAACTCACTAATTAGACGCTTAGCTGCCAATTCAATAAATGCAGACTTATCTTCACATTTAATTTCAGTATATTTCACTTTATTGTTTTGATTTATAAACCGCTTTTATGCAATCTAGTAAGCCTTGTCCCATATCTATATGTGGATTAGCAACTAATTTTCGACTTCTTGTAGGTTCAAAAGAGTAAGGAGTCATTTTATAATGACCTTTATACTCACTATGCTCAAGATTAATTTTTACGTCATCATTCAACATTTCTTTAATCATCTTGAATAAGTCCAATCTTCTCATTTTTTCTAAACCAGTCAAAATTACATGTTCATTTTCAAACTGTTCAGACTCAATCACATCTACTGATAACTTAGCTGCATCTTGTGCATGAACATATTCTCTAAGCTCTTCACCATCACCTTTATGATTAATAGCTTTATTATGGACTGCTTTTTTAACTAATTGAAAAATATAATTATTATCAAAATCCATTTCTGAATAGACCGAACCATAACGTAAAATGGTATATGATAAACCATAACGTTTGCCATATTCTTCCACAATCTTTTCAGATGATAATTTACTTATGCCATAGAACGAACCTTTATTACTCATTGCATAGGCAGAACTTGCGTAAACAAAGCGCTTTATCCCTTTATTCATACAAGCTTCCAAAATATGCATATTGCCGATAACATTTAATTCAATCGCTCTAACTGGATTATGTATCGCGGTATCTAAATTTGCGAAGCCCGCTAAGTTAAAAACAAAGTCAATATTTGCATTAATAGTGTCATTGACATTTGTTCTATCCATGATATCACAATATCTAAAATTCGGGTGATTTTGAGGGTTACTTATATCACAAGGCAAAACCCAATAACCTCTTTTCTCAAGTTCTCTAACTAAGTAACCGCCTAAAAAACCAGTTCCCCCAAAAACAATTGCTTTTTTCATTATTTCTAATTATAATTTTGCCATCTCATCCCTTGCAGTATCACCAAGAAAAAAGAAATCTAAACTAAATGCTAAAAATGTATATCCTTGATCAATTCTTTCTTGTAAAAATTCAATCTTAGACTGAATTACATGAAATCCTAAAGGCTTATTCATTGCTTTGGTAACTTCATTGATTCTATCAAGAGCTGCTTTAACCTCTGGTAAGTGATATTCTCCAGGAACGCCCATAGAAGCACTTAAATCATAAGGTCCTACAATTGTTCCATCAATTCCAGGTGTATTTAATATATCTTCTAAATTATTTACAGCTTCTATATGTTCAATTTGAGCAATAATTACAACTTCATTTTCAACCCATTTTTTGTACTTCTCAAATGAAGTTCCATAATTTTGAGCTCTATTTAATCCAACCCCTCTTTTTCCAACTGGTGGATATTTAACAAAACTAACTGCTTGTTCTGCTTCTTCTTTATTTTTAATCATTGGTACTACAATACCATCAGCACCTGCATCAAGTATTCTTTTTATTATTACTTCTTCATTCTTACTTACTCTTACCAATGCCTTCATACCATTACCTTGTATATGACCGATAAGATTCATAGCAGATTCAATTCCTATTGCAGCATGCTCTAAATCAATTACTAACCAATCAAAATTAGCGGAAGCTAATATTTCAACAACTGATTGGTGTGGAATCGTTAACCATGAACCAACTGTTAGTTCATTATTTTGTAATTTGGATTTTAAAGATTTTGACATATTTATAATGATTAATTATTTTAAATTGTAATAAATTTATTATTTCGTAAATAAGCTTTTATGAACTTTAAATACCACTTTACGAATATTTTCTATTTGATTATCAGGTGCAATTTGTGTAGTATGTGCATCTTGTGGATGGAATATTCCCATTACTCCTGGTACAAGAAGCATGGATACTGTAGGTTTTTTAGTAGGTAAATTATAGAAAGTACAATCTATTTTAGGATTATAATCATCTTTAATATCCAGTGAATTAGATTCAAATAGATTAATTACTTCTGCACCTCTTAGTAATATCTGAATATCAGTATATTCTCTATGAGATTCAGTAATCCAGTCATGATCTTTAGTATCATAAGTAAGAACTTTACAGAATAATTGATCTTTAATCAAAGAGTATTCTCCATCAAGTGTATCTTCATTAATCGTTTTAAAAAAATCAAAAGCTGTTTTAGCCCAATCATCTTTTAGATATAAACTCCAATTATTTATAGTATCTATTATCATTATTTATTCATTATTTTTTGAAGTAATTCTGCTACAATAAAATCTTCTGGATTATCAATATCTACTGCTTCTAATTTATCTACTTCTACCATTAATGGTTTCTGACCAATTCTTTTTTGATCATTTCCATAAAAAGCTTTTTTTGAAAAAATATAAAAATTAGAATTTTCTTCAAATAATGGTGGTAAATCTTGAGTTCTCAATAATTCATTTGGATTATGATTAACTGCTTTACCATCTTCCCAATATAGGCGAGTTTGAAGCTTTGTTACCCCAAATACTGAATCATATGTTTCTAAATTATCAAAATATTTCTTTATTCCTTTATCTAATGTTTCTGTACGAATTAGCGGATTCGTACTATGAGTTTGCATAAAATGTTCTCCTTCTAAATTAGAAATATCATATTCAATAATTGCATTCATTGGTACAAAATCACCTTGAATACTTTCAGGTCTATCAATAATACGTACATTATCAAAATTCGCTAATGCATCATTTTTAATAATATCACTATCTGTATTAATAACTACTTCTTTTACATAAGAAGATTTTAATGCAGTCTCTACAATCCAATGATATAAAGGCTTTCCATTGAAACTCTTCATGTTTTTATTTGGCACTCGTTCTGAGTTTCCTTTCATTGGAACAAGAACTATTATTTTATTTTCCATTACTTATAATTTAATTTTATTACCTACTTATCATCATCATCATAATAACCATAACCGTAACCATAGCCGTAACCGTAACCATAACCCTTACCGCGTTTTACACCATTTAGTATAATTGTAGGATTATTAAATTTACCTTCGTTACTAAGTTTATCAATTAATTGTAATTGTCCTTTCTTTGTATATCCAAATCGAGAAACATAAAGAGAAGCATTAACCATTGATTTTAGTAATAAACTATCTGTTACCAAACCAACAGGTGGTGTATCAATGATGATTACATCATATTCTTTTTTCAATTCCTCTATAAGACTTTCTAATCGACCATTCATAATTAATTCCGAAGGATTAGGCGGAATAGGTCCACTGGATATAAAGTGGAAATTATCATTTTGGTGATGTGTATGAATTATTTCTTCTTTAGTTGCTGCATTAATCAAATACGAGGACATACCTTTAGCAGGTATTGTATCAGCTAAATAAGAAGCCATTTTAGGTTTACGTAAATCTAATCCAATAACAAGTACTTTTTTATTTGTCAGTGCGAAACTCATTCCCAAATTAATACAAATAAATGATTTTCCTTCACCACTCATACTAGAAGTAACTAATAAAGTTTTATGATTCTCTGATGAAAGCGTAAACTGTAAATTTGTTCTAATTAAACGGAACATTTCAGCAATTGCAGAGCGACTTGATTTTGTTACTACTATCCTTTCTTCTTTAGTAGATTCAGCTATTGTTCCTAATAAAGGCACATTAGTTACATTTTTAATATCATCTTCTGATTGAATAGTATCAATCAAAAATTCCTTTAATACAATTGTTCCTATAGCTAATATTAATCCTATAAAAACACCTCCTACTAAAATTGGTAATTTCTTTGGAGAAACTGGTGCGTTATCTACCAATGAAGGTTTATCGATTACACGAGCATTTTCAGTAGTTGCAGCTAAAGAGATCGCTGTTTCTTCTCGTTTTTCTAATAAGAATAAGTATAAATTTTCTTTAATATATTGTTGGCGTTTAACCTCTAATAATTGTCTTTCTTTTTGAGGCGTTTTTCGTAATTCTGTCTCAAAATTACTTGTACGAGACTTTATCTGACGAATACTAATATCAATATCATTTTTGATATTTTTAATATTTTCTTTAACAGTATATCGATATCGAGCTATTTCATCATCTAGAACTTTAACAGCAGGATAATCTTCTGTTACAGTTTGTAATAATTTTTTTCTTGCTTGAATAGCCTCATTTAATTTAATTACCATTTCTGATAAAGCATTATTCTCATAAAGATTTAAAGGGACTAATTCATACTTTTTATCATTCTGCTTCATTCGTTCATCCAAAGTAGCTAAAACTTCTTTTTGCAACTCATATTCGGATAATCGCTTTCCATATTCTCCTAATTGACCATATAAAAAAGCTAAATCAGTTCCTGCATCTACAGTAATTTTTGACCTATTTTTAACTGCTTCAATATTTCTTTCTGCACCTTGCAATTCATCTGTAATAATAAATAATCGCTCATCAATAAATTCCAATGTATTCTTACCCATTGCATTTTTATCTTCAACTGCTGCGAAATTATAAACATCAATTACTTTATTGATAATATCTTCACAACGTTTAGCAACAGGATCTTTCATGCTCAAATCAACAACCATAGATCCTTCATCATACAACACATTCAACTTACTTTGATATTCTAATACAGCATTGAATACAGTTGATAAACGAATAATATATCCTTCTCTTTGTTTTACAGTAGGATTATATCTAAATAAAAAAGTTCCATATTCATTAGTTAACATAGAATCAAATACACCTTCATATTGCTTTTCATCTGTTATTAAAATAAAATTATTCGAATCAATAATTTTTGCTTTATACTCTAATGAAGTTTTGCCTTTTTCTAAATATTCTTCAGAAAAACTGAAACTATCAATAACAAAAGAACTTTTGCCATATAAATCATTATCCTTTATTCTACCATCATGAAAAACCTTTGACTCTAAACCTAAATCACTAACAACCTCTTCCATTATTGTTCGAGATTGAATAATTTTAGCTTCGTCTGTTACTTCTGATGAACCCGATAAGCCAAAGCCGAGTAACTCCTGACTAAGCATATCTGTACTTAATCCTCCCTTATCTTCACTCTTTATTAATATTGATCCTTTTACTTGATATTCTGGAACTGTATATCTTAGATATAGATACGCAGCAATTCCCATTATTAATGGAAAAATTAAGAAAAAATACCAACCTTTAGCTAATGTAAAAAGTAACTTTCTTATATCAATTGCATCTTCTTCTATGAAGACTTTTTGTTGATTATTTTGATTATTATTCATTTGATAAATTGAATACAGTAAATTTTATTAAAATAAAATTAGAAAAAAATATTTAACCTTTTTAGCTCAATTATTGAGTTATTAATGAAATTGTTGTTACTGTTGCAGCAATAGCACTAATCGCAGCGCTAATCCAAGGAATATATTCTCCAACTTGATCTCTTACAGTTGCTTCCTTATATTCAGTCGGTTCTACATAAACAACATCTCCTTGTCTCAGATAATAGTATTCTGATTTGAAAACCTCAGGTGATTGTAAATCTAATTCTCCAAATTGGCGAATGCCATTTTGTTCTCTAACTACTAATACATTATTTCTATTACTATAAGGTGTTAGATCTCCTCCCAAACTTAAAGCTTCTAAAACAGTAATTCTATCATTATTAATTATGAAAGTACCTGGTTTATTCACTTCTCCCATTACTGATATTCTGAAACTAATTAATCTCATATTTACCACAGGATCTTTCAAATATTTTTGTAATTCTAGATTTATTAAAGTTTTAGCTTCCTTAATTGTTAATCCTTTTACAGTTAATTTTCCTAACACAGGGTAATCTATTTGACCTTCTTCATCAACAATATAACTTATCAAAGGAGAAACATTTCCTGATTGTCCTGCATTAGCAGCCATTTGACTATTAACTAAGTTAAATGGTGCGGACAATTGCATATCAAAGGTATTTACCGTAATTGATAATACATCGTTCTTTTGAATACGTAAAGCAGCTTGATTCCTAATTGTATCATTCTGAAACTGAGGGCGGGGATTTTCTATATCCTTCCTAAAATAAAGTAAGCTTTCATATTGCACACAACTTGATAAAGTAGCTGCAATAATGAAAAAGAAAATTGATTTTAGTAATAATTGTTTCATCTAAGTATCTGTTATCCCAAAAAGGTTTGATTTAAAAATTTATTTCCAATTGATATTCCCTTTTTGTTAATTGAGTTTAATGATTTTAGCTTCTCTATATGACCTACATTATGAGTATCAGTTCCAACAAAATCATATAAATTTGCATTTAACATTTTTATTGCTAAATCCTTAACTTCTTTGCCGTAATGTCCCGTTAATGAAAGTAAATTTAATTGTAATGTGCAACCTCTATCTTTAAGTTCTTGAAATCGATTAAATTTTTTCGAATAATAAGTATAGCGTTCTGGATGTGCTAAAATAGGTTTATAACCTTTGATTTGCATCTGAAATAAATACTCTTCAAGCTTTAAGGCTTCAGAAAAAAATGACATTTCGACTAAGACATAATTATCAAAGACAGGAAGAATATCGTTAGTTTTCAAACGTTCTTCAAACATATCATCCATATAATACTCTGCAGCACATGATACTTCAATTTCTATATTAGCATCTTTTAATCCTTTCCGTAATGTATCTAATCCTGCAATTAATCTATCACTTGTATTAGGATAATAATCAGAATAAATATGTGGAGTAGTTATAATTTTTTTAAACCCCAAATCCTTCAAGCCTCGAATCAAACTGATAGCATCTTCTAAATCTTTAGCACCATCATCAACACCAGGTATTAAATGAGAATGAATATCTACTCCAATTTCAGCAAAATCAACAGAAAAACTCCTTGATTTTTTTTTAAATAATCCAAACATTAAATTATATCTATAATAATCTTAAAAGATATTTTCCATAACCGCTTTTCACTAATGGTTCTGCAATTTTTTTCAATTGCTCCGCATCAATAAATCCCATTCTGTAAGCAACTTCTTCAATACAACCAATTTTAAAATCTTGTCGTTGTTCAATCACTCTAATAAATTCGGTTGCTGCACTTAAAGAATCAAATGTTCCAGTATCTAACCAAGCAGTTCCTCGCTGCATAATACCAACATTCAATTCCTCAGCTTCCAAATAAACACGATTTACATCTGTAATTTCATATTCACCTCTTGCTGAAGGTTCAATATTTTTTGCTATTTCTACTACTTTATTATCATAAAAATAAAGTCCAGGAACAGCATATTTTGATTTTGGCTTTTCTGGTTTTTCTTCTATAGAAATAGCCTTATTTTCTTTATCAAATTCGACAACACCATATCGCTCAGGATCATGAACTGGATAAGCAAATACTACTGCTCCATTTTCAATATTAGCTGAATCTTGTAATAATTGACTTAAACCTGCTCCATAAAATATATTATCACCTAAAACTAAAGCAACTGAATCCTCACCAATAAATTCTTCCCCAATTACAAATGCTTGAGCCAAGCCATTAGGTACTTCTTGTGCTTTATATTCAAATCGACATCCTAATTCCGAACCATCTCCTAACAATCTCTTGAATTGTACTTGATCTTCAGGTGTTGTTATTATTAAAATCTCTTTAATTCCTGCCAACATTAATATTGAAAGCGGATAATAAATCATCGGCTTATCATATATAGGCATCAACTGTTTTGAAATAGCTTTCGTTATTGGATAGAGTCTTGTTCCTGAGCCGCCTGCTAAGATAATTCCTTTCATAATTTAAAATATTGGATTATTAGAATACTGTTTAAAACTTTGTAATTTTCTATCTTTTTCAGAAAGTTTAAAATCACTTTCTTTGAGTGTCCAATCAATCTCTAATTCTGAACTATTATAAATAATTCCATCATCATGTGTTGGTGCATAATCATTATCTACTTTGTATGCAAAAATAGCTGTTTCACTCAACACCAAAAAACCATGTGCAAATCCTCTTGGCACAAAAAATTGATGCTTATTTTCTGATGATAAAACTACAGATTGATATTGACCATAAGTGTCTGATTCTTTCCGCAAATCAACAGCAACATCTAAGACTTTTCCCTCTATTACTCTAACCAACTTTGCTTGTGTAAAAGGAGGACGTTGAAAGTGTAATCCTCTTAAAACTCCAAAGCTTGATTTTGACTCATTATCTTGTATGAAAGTCACTGCCTTACCAACAACTTCCTCAAATTTCTTTTTATTAAAACTTTCAAAAAAATAACCTCTATCATCTCCAAAAACTCTTGGTTTAATCAATAATAATCCTTCGATGTCAAATTTTTGAATTTCCATTATCTATTAGCGTATTGTTCTTCATAATATTTTTGATAATTACCCGAAGTGATGTTGGCTAACCACTCTTCATTTGATAAATACCAATCAATTGTTTTCCCTAAACCTTCCTCAAACTGTAATGAAGGTAACCAACCTAATTCATCTTTTAATTTTGTAGCATCAATAGCATAACGCATATCATGTCCTGCTCTATCAGTTACATAAGTGATTAGTTTTTCTGACGAACCTGTTTCTCTTCCAAGTTTATCATCCATCTGACGACACAAAACTTTGATTAGATCAATATTCGTCCATTCATTATGTCCGCCAATGTTATAAGTTTCTCCATTCCTTCCATTATGAAAAATATCATCTATTGCTCGAGCGTGATCAACAACATAAAGCCAATCTCTAATATTCAAACCTTTCCCATAAACAGGTAAAGCTTTATTATTAATAATATTATTAATAAACAATGGAATCAATTTTTCAGGAAATTGGTTTGGTCCATAATTATTAGAACAATTAGAAATAACTACTGGCATTTTGTACGTATTATAGTAAGCTCGTACTAAATGATCTGAACTTGCCTTCGATGCTGAGTATGGACTACGAGGGTCGTAAGCTGTTGTTTCTAAAAAGAAATCTTCTGGTCTTTCTAATGAACCGTATACTTCATCAGTTGAAACATGATAAAATAGTTTATTAGAAAAATCTGATTTCCAATTTTCTTTTGCTACTTGTAGTAATACAGCAGTTCCAATAATATTTGTTTGAATAAAAATTAATGGTTCTGTAATTGATCTATCAACATGTGATTCTGCTGCTAAATGTATAACTGAATCAAATTGATATTTATTAAATAATGATCTTATGAATTCTAAATCTGCTATATCTCCTTTTTCAAAAGTATAGTTATCGGCAGTGTCAATATCTTTAATATTTTCTAAATTACCTGCATAAGTCAACTTATCTAAATTAACAATATGGTATTTAGGATATTTTTGAACTAATAATCTTACAAGATGCGAACCTATAAAACCTGCTCCTCCTGTAACTAATATAACTTTTTCAAAACTCATATATAATTATTTTTAGTTGGAAAATTGCTACCAAGTTTTTTCAAAATAGGCTTTATCAAAAGTTTGTGTTCTATTTCGAAAAAGTGTTTTTTGTTGTTTCTTTATCATCAATTCATCTTTCCTGGATAATCTTGATAATAGTGCAATAGGGAATAGGAAAAGATAAAAAACAATACTTAATAATATATTTGGAACAATCAAGCTTAAAACCCAAGCTAATTTCATCCAAAGGTAATCTATTTGTTTGCTTAAAAAAGGAGAAAAAATACCAATTGCTCCAATTATCAAAGCACTTAATAATATCCAACGAATATCAGTTACTAAATAGACTACTATCAAACCTACAGTAATTGTAAGTACTGTCTGAACTGGATTAGTTTTTATATTTTTCAAAGAAGTGAATTTTTAGAACAATGTATAAATGAAAGGTGCGACTGCACTACTTCCGCCAAATACGATTAAAATTCCTAAGATTAATAATACTATAATTACAGGGGCTAACCAAAACTTTTTACGCTCTTTCATAAAGAGCCAAAGGTCTTTTAAAAAATCCATTTTGCTAATTTATCTTTTACTTTAGATTTTCTAAAGTCTTATTTATATAATATCGTTGTTTCTCCTAATGTACAACCTTCACAAACCGTATTTTCATTCAGTCGTAAGTCATAACTTGTAACCGTAAGTCCATAACATCGTCCCAAATCTTCTTGATTATAGCCTACCATAAGAGTATCTAAAGAAGTATTTGGAATTCGTAAATAGAAAGTATCTTTTAAATTATCATTTATCCTATTTCCTGTTATTGTGAAAGAGTTTTCAAAAGTACTCCACCGAAAATATTTTTTTAAGGTATCACTACTTTTAACGAAAACTTCAAATTCATCTACTGAATATACAGCATCATCGCCAAAGAATAAATCATCTTGACTTATATCATCTTTAATTTCTAACCCAAAAGTATCGTGTTCAACAATTGCTATTAAAGGACAATTATCATTACTACAAGATTGAATCATTATTATTAAAACGAAAAGATAAAAACTTATTAAAATACTTTTCATGATTTGTAGGTTTAAATCTGATTAAATAATATTTCAAAAAAATATAACTTAATCAGCTTTAAACTTCACTCGCCACTTTTCTCTGTTTTCCCAATCTTCTTGTTCGGTCTTTTTGTATACAAAATTATTAATTACTAAGTAATCCATTTCTGTACTCATAAAGCAGCGATAAGCATCAAAAGGTGTACAAACTATTGGTTCGCCTCGCACATTAAAACTTGTATTAACAACCAATCCGTAGCCTGTTTGCTTTTTGAACGCATTGATTAATTCCCAATAACGCTCATTTGTTTCCTTATGAACGGTTTGTACTCTAGCTGAATAATCCAAATGCGTAATCGAAGGTACATCACTTCTTAGGTGATATAATTTATCCCAAAGTGACATTTTTCCATAACCATCAGGTCGAGAATTTCTTCTTTCTTCATTAACAGGACAAACCAATAACATATATGGAGAATCTGTCGACAAATCAAAATATTCACTGCTATCTTCTGCTAAAACAGAAGGTGCAAAAGGTCTAAAACCTTCTCTATATTTTATCTTTAGATTGATTTTTTTCTGCATTTCTGGACTTCTTGCATCTCCAAGGATACTTCTATTCCCCAAAGCACGAGGTCCAAATTCCATCTTCCCCTGAAACCAACCTATAACGTTTCCATCTGCCAATTGTGCTGCTACAAAGTCCGTTAGTTTATCAAAATTATCATATTTTGTATAAACCGCTTTTGCTTTTTTATTCATCAACATTACTTCCTTTTCAGAATAATCAGGACCTAAATATGTTCCTTTCATTATATCTTGAGTAGAAGTAATTTTTCTTTCTTCATTAAAATACATAAAATGAGCTGCCAAAGCTGCCCCTAAAGAACCTCCTGCATCACCTGCAGCTGGCTGTATATATATTTCTTTGAATATTCCTGCTCTCAATATCTTTCCGTTAGCGACACAATTCAATGCAACTCCACCTGCTAAACATAAATATTCAGAACCCGTTACTCGTTTTGCTTCCATCGCCATTTTCATGACAATTTCTTCTGTAACTATTTGTATTGCAATCGCTAAATTACAATGTTTTTGTTCTATATCGACTTCGGGTTCTCTACGTGATAATCCGAATAATTTTTTCCATTTACTGTCAACGGTCATTCTTAATCCCGTTGCATAATTAAAGTAAGCCTGATTCAACCAAAGAGAACCATCTTCTTTTATATCTACTAAATCACTTTTTATTTTTGCAATAAATTCGAGTGTTTCTTCATCTTCTGTATTACCATAAGGCGCTAAACCCATTAATTTATACTCACCTGAATTCACTCTAAACCCTAAGTAATATGTAAAAGCACTATATAGTAAGCCAACTGAATGAGGAAAAAATAACTCTTTTTTAATCTCAATTTGGTTAGACTTTCCATGACTAATAGAAGCCGTACACCACTCTCCTACTCCGTCAATCGACAAAGTAGCTGCTTCCTCAAAAGGAGAAGCAAAAAAAGCACTTGCGGCATGTGATAAATGATGTTCAGGAAACAGAAGCCTAACCTCTTTTTTATTATAATTTTCTACTTCTTTTAAACCATCATATATCAACTTTTTAAGAAACATTTTTTCTCTTAACCAAACTGGTATTGCTTTCAAAAAAGAGATTAATCCCTTTGGTGCAAAAGCATAGTAAGTTTCTAAAAGTCGTTCAAATTTTAGTAATGGTTTGTCATAAAATACAACTGCATCAATTTCATCAATAGTTAAACCTGCCTCATCAAGACAATAGCGAATTGCATGTTTAGGAAAATCAGGCGTATGTTTATCTCTTGTGAATCGCTCTTCTTGAGCGGCAGCAACTACTTTTCCATCTATCAAAAGTGTTGCAGCAGAATCATGATAAAACGCTGAAATTCCTAATATTTTTTTCATTCTAAATACTTAGTTTAAGTAGAAAACCCAGAAACTGAGTTTTCTACTATTAAACTTTATTATTAATTTTAATTGATTCTAAAAATCAATTTTATATAACCATTCCTACTCCAACTGTTTCATTTGTTTGCTCATCAATAAGAATCAAACTTCCTGTAGTTCTATTCTTGCGATATGCATCTACAAATAATGGCTTAGTCGTACGTAAAACGACACGAGCTATATCATTAATACCGATAGTTTTATCTTCTTCATCACGACTTAACGTTTCAATATTCAATTTATAGCGAATATCTTTAACAATACATCTCGCTTCTTGAGTTGTATGCATTATTGTATATTTTCCACGTAATTGAAGTGGTTTATCATTGAACCAACATACCATTACTTCTACATCTTGAGTTACTTCAGGTTTATTATTCTCTCGAACAATCATATCTCCACGAGATAAATCTAAATCATCTTCTAATAAGATTGTAACAGATTGAGGTGGAAAAGCTTCTTCCATTTCACCATCTGATGAATCAATTTTAGCAATTTTCGTTGTAAAACCTGACGGTAATAACATTACTTTATCCCCTTTCTTCATTACACCTCCTGCAACTCTTCCTGCATAACCTCTGTAATCATGAAATTCATCGTTATAAGGACGAATCACAAATTGAACAGGAAAACGAGTATCAATAAAGTTGTGATCAGAAGCAATATGTACATTTTCTAAATAATACATTAAAGTTGGTCCTTCGTACCATGGAGTATTATCAGAGCGTTCTACTACATTATCACCTAATAAAGCTGAAATCGGGATAAAAGAAACATCCTTAACGTCTAAACGAGAAGCAAATTTTTCAAAATCATCTTGGATTTTATCATAAGCTTCTTGAGAGAAGTCTACTAAATCCATTTTATTAATACAAACTACCAAGTGAGGAATTTGTAATAATGATGCGATAATAGCATGTCGACGAGTTTGCTCAACTACACCATGACGAGCATCAATCAATATCAAAGCAACATTTGCTGTTGAAGCTCCCGTAACCATGTTACGAGTGTATTGAATATGCCCTGGAGTATCTGCAATAATGAATTTACGTTTTGGTGTTGCAAAATAACGATATGCTACATCAATTGTAATTCCTTGTTCTCTTTCTGACTTAAGTCCATCTGTTAATAAAGCAAGGTTTACTCCTTCTTCACCACGACGCTCACTTGTCGCTTTAATTGTATCGTATTGATCTTCAAATATAGATTTAGAATCATATAATAGACGACCTATTAGCGTACTCTTTCCATCATCTACACTACCAGCTGTTGTGAAGCGTAATAATTCTGTTGTTGTCCCGCTCATTTTATATTTAGTTATGTTTTTTTTAATAATTGATAATAATGAATTCAAAAACTTGTCACAATTAAAAATATCCTTTTTTCTTACGATCTTCCATTGATGTTTCAGAACGTTTATCATCAGTTCTTCCACCACGTTCTGTCTTACGAGCAACTGAAACTTCCTCAATAATTTTATCTAAATTATCAGCTTCTGATTCCCAAACTCCTGTACAAGTCATATCACCAATTGTACGACAACGTACCATCATTTCTTTTAATTCTTCACCTTCTTTTCTTTGAATAAAGGGAGTATCTGCTAATAAAACCCCATCACGTTCAAAAACCTTACGTTTGTGAGCAAAGTATAAATTAGGTAAAGGCACGTTTTCCATCGCTAAATATTGCCAAACGTCTAATTCAGTCCAATTAGAAATAGGGAATATACGGAAATGCTCACCGAAATGTTTTTTTCCATTGAATAAATTCCATAACTCAGGACGTTGATTTTTAGGATCCCATTGTCCGAATTCATCACGGAAAGAAAAGAAACGTTCTTTTGCACGAGCTTTTTCTTCATCACGTCTCGCACCACCTAAAGCAGCATCATATTTCCCATCTTCTAAGGATTTTAATAATACTGGGGCTTGAAGTCCGTTACGACTTGCATTAAATCCTTTTTCTTCTTTTAGTTCACCTCTATCAATAGCTTCTTGAACAGAACCAACCACTAATTTCAATCCTAAACGTTCTACCCAAGCGTCACGGAATTCAATTGTTTCAGCAAAATTGTGTCCAGTATCAACATGTAATAATGGAAAAGGAGCTTTTGCTGGATAAAATGCTTTATATGCCAAGTAAGACATTAAGATAGAATCTTTTCCACCTGAAAACATTAACACGGGGTTTTCAAATTGTGCGGCTACTTCACGTAGTACAAATATTGACTCCGCTTCTAACTCTCTTAGATGTGATAAATGATAATTCATTTTTAATAACTAATTTTTTCGATGATAAAATCATAAAGTTTCTGTACAGATTCCTCTACAGTAAACCCTTCTGTTGGAATAACGATAGCCGGATTTTTTGGAGTTTCAAAAACCGAGTCAATTCCTGTAAAATTCTTAATAATTCCTTGACGAGCTTTATCATAAAGCCCTTTAACATCTCTATCTTCACAAGCCTCTAATGAGGTACTCACAAAGACTTCAATATATTTATCTTCGCCAATTATTTCTTTAGCCATCTTTCGAATAGCTTCTGTAGGAGTTATAAATGACGCTAAAGTCACAACACCACAATTGGCAAATAATTTTGCTACTTCTGAGATTCGACGAATATTTTCCAATCGATCAGAATCCGAAAAAGTCAGATTCTTATTTAATCCACTTCTTATATTATCTCCGTCTAACACTTGAGTTAAAAAACCTTCATCATAAAGTTTTGCTTCTAAATGTTGTGCAATAGTACTTTTTCCTGATCCCGATAACCCAATCAACCAAATAACTTTACCTTTTTGTTTCAGTAAAATTTCCTTTGTTTCAGTTTGTAGTAATCTATCAAAAATTGGGTGTATATTATCTTGAGCCACCTTTTCTTATTTTAATATTTCTTGAAAATATTGATATGTTCTTTTTAAACCTTCATTACGACTAATCTTTGGCTGCCATTCTAATATATTTTTAGCCTTTGTCGTATCTGGTCGTCTTACCTTAGGGTCATCAATTGGTAATTCCTTATTTATTATTTCACTGTTTGTATCTCCAACTATTTCAATTATTTCTTTAGCTAATTCATTAATTGAAATTTCTTCTGGATTTCCTATATTCATAGGTAAATAATAATCACTCAATAACAATTTATAAATTCCTTCTATCAAATCATCAATATAACAGAATGAACGAGTTTGAGTCCCATCTCCGTAAACCGTTATATCTTTACCTTGTAATGCTTGTGAAAAGAAAGTTGGTAAAGCTCGACCATCATTCGGTCGCATTCTTGAACCATAAGTATTAAAAATTCTAACAATCCGAGTTTCTAATCCGTGTACATTATGATAAGCCATTGTTATTGCTTCTTGAAAGCGTTTTGCCTCATCATAAACTCCTCTTGGTCCAACCGGATTTACATTTCCCCAGTATTCTTCTGGCTGAGGATGTACTAAAGGATCACCATAAACTTCCGAAGTAGAAGCAACTAAAATCCTTGCTCTTTTTGCTTTAGCTAAACCTAATAAGTTATGTGTACCTAATGAACTAACTTTTAAAGTTTGAATAGGCATTTTCAAATAATCATCAGGACTTGCAGGAGAAGCAAAATGTAAAATATAATCTAAAGTACCAGAAACATGTACAAATTTTGACACATCATGATGATAAAATTCAAACTTTTCATTAGAAAATAAATGTTCAATATTTTCTAATTTTCCAGTTATTAAATTATCCATACCGATAACTTCATAACCTTCTCTAATGAATTTATCACATAAATGTGAACCTATAAATCCTGCTGCACCTGTTATTAATACTCGCAAACTTATTTATTTGAGTAAATTCGTTCTATTATATCTACGACTTTCATACCTTCCAAAGCATTTGTCGTAATTGTTGTCTTTTCATTTAATACTTCAACTACATTTTCAATAATGTAATGATGATTGGCTGCTGAACCTTTATATGAACCATAATCATTTGGTGGATTAGAAGGAGGTAAAATTGGCATTTCGTAATTTTCAATATGACAATATTCTACGTTCTCCATATACTGTCCACCAATTTTTATAGTCCCTTTTTCTGCTACTATAGTTAATGTACTTTCAAAATTTTTATTATAAACCGAAGTTGAATAATTGAAACAGCCTTTTCCGCCATTTATAAAATCAAAATGTACTAAACCTGTATCTTCAAAATCAATTTTTCCTTCATGAGAAAAGTTTTTCAAACTCGCTTCAATATTGGTAATATCTCCAAATAACCAATACATCATATCTATAAAATGCGAAAATTGTGTAAACAAAGTCCCACCGTCTAATTCTTTTGAACCGTGCCAAGTGTCTGGTGTGTAATATCTATCATCTCTATTCCAAAAACAATTGATTTGAACCATAAATATTTCACCTAAGATATTTTCATTAATAACCTTTTGTAGCCATTGTGCTGGAGGTGAATATCGATTTTGCATCACACAAAATACTTGTTTAGAGACTTGTAAAGATTTAAATATAATAGCTTCACAATCAGCTTTTTTCAATGACATTGGTTTTTCAATGACAATATTTTTTCGAGCTTCTAAACTTGCTAAAGCATGTTGAGCATGTAAACCATTTGGAGTACAAATACAAACAACATCAATCTCTAAATCTGCATTTAATAAAGTATTAATATTATCATATAGAGGAACATTTAAATCTGTTTCTATATTTTCTTTAATATCACAGATTGCAACTAATTCAGCATTTTCATAACCATTAATTATTGCTGAATGTCGTTTTCCTATTCGTCCATAACCAACAATAGCGAAGTTTATTTTTTTCAATTTTTTATGCTAAATTATTTAGGTTAGATTTTAGATATTTTTAAACATCTAATTACTGATATCTAACTTATTTACTTGATTATTTTTTAATTGATAAATTTCATTAGTTTCTGAACAAACCGCTTCTCCGTTTTCGTTAAAGATTAATCTTTGTCCATTTTCACTTATCCAACCTATTTGCATTGCTGGATTTCCAACCATCAAAGCGTAAGGTTTTACTGTTTTTGTAACAACCGAGCCAGCACCAATTAATGCATATTCTCCTATATTATTGCCACAAATTATAGTAGAATTTGCTCCGATAGTAGCTCCTTTTCCAACAATAGTTCTTCTGAATTCTTCTTTACGATTAACTGCACTACGTGGATTAATTACATTTGTAAAAACCATTGAAGGTCCAAGAAAAACATCATTTTCACAAATCACACCTTCATAGATAGAGACATTGTTTTGTACTTTCACATTATTACCTAAAACAACATTATTAGCAACCATTACATTTTGTCCTAAAATACAATTTCCACCAATTGTTGCTTTTGGAAAAACATGACAAAAATGCCAAATTTTAGTATTACTTCCAATTGTTGCACCTTTATCAATTACAGCAGTTTCGTGAAAGAAGAAATCTGTCATTGCTTCTTCCTTTTTAATTAAAAAATTCAATAACTGAATTAGTAATATATTCTAATTGCTCATTTGATAATTCCGAATGCATTGGTAAAGACAATACAGAATCACAAAGTATTTCAGTATTGGTCAATTCGAAACTTTCTGCTGAATATTCGGCATATGCCAATTGTTTATATAGAGGAACAGGATAATAAATCATATTTGGAATATTCTTAGATTTCAAATATTCAGCTAATTCAGTCCTTTTCCCGTTTTCTATTCTTAATGTATATTGATGAAAAACGTGTGTTGATTTTTTTGCTCGTTTTGGCGTAATTAATCCATTAATATTAGCGAAAGCTGCATCATAAAAATCAGCTGCATTATTTCTTCTTTCACAATAATCATCTAAAAGTGGTAATTTAATATTTAATACAACAGCCTGAACTGCATCTAAACGAGAATTAACTCCAATTTCATCATGATAATATCTTCGAGATTGACCATGATTGGCAACCATTTGAATTTTTTTTGCAATTGCTTCATCATTTGTGAATATTGCTCCTCCATCTCCGTAGCAACCGAGATTTTTTGATGGATAAAAAGAAGTACAACCTATATGCCCTATTGTTCCTGCTTTTTTTACTGTTCCATCAGAAAAAGTATAATCTGCCCCTATTGCTTGAGCATTATCTTCGATTACAAATAAATCATGCTTTTTAGCAATTTTCATAATTGCTTCCATATTGGCAACTTGTCCAAATAAATGAACAGGAACAATTGCTTTTGTTTTAGGAGTAATGACCGCTTCTATTTCATCAATTTTAATATTAAAATCATCTAAATTAACGTCAATCATTACTGGTTTCAAGCCTAACAAGGCAATTACTTCAGCAGTAGCAACATATGTAAAAGCAGGTAAAATAACTTCATCTCCAGCTTTTAATCCTAATGCCATCATAGCTATTTGTAAAGCATCTGTTCCATTTGCGCAAGGAATCACATGATTCACCTTTAAATAATTTGCTAAGTTTTCCTTAAATGCGTTTACATTTGGACCTCCAATAAACCAAGTAGAACTAACACATTCCAAAATTGCCGCATCTACTTCAGCTTTTATATTTTGATACTGTGTTTTCAAATCTACCATTTGGATATTCATAGTATGGTGTTTTTATTTTGAGATATGATTATTAACAAATGAAAATTAATTGATGGTCGTTCTTCCAATACTTTCATAGTGGAAACCCAACTCTTGCATTTCTTCTAAACTATAAACATTTCTACCATCAAAAATTACTTTATTTTTTAATAGTTGAGACATTACATTAAAACTTGGTGTTCTGAAAGCACTCCATTCTGTTACAACGACTAAAGCATCCGCTTCAATCAAAGCTTCATACTGATCACCTACTAATTCAATTTTATCCCCAAATACTTTCCCAACATTTTCCATTGCCTCTGGATCGAATGCTTTTACTTTTGCTCCTAAATTCAGCAACTCTTGAATAATAGACAAAGCAGGTGCTTCTCTTATATCATCTGTATTAGGTTTGAAAGCTAACCCCCAAATTGCAAAAGTCTTATCTTTCAGTTCT
>CAZEOC010000008.1:0-13880 GCA_964513525.1 uncultured Saprospiraceae bacterium
TTATTTCTTCCTCAGAACCGTAAATTACTGATATTCAGCTCGAAATAAATTTTAGGCAAGCTCTAACCAAATTCTTATTCTGTAACAATAATTCTTTTTGTAATTAACTGCTCTCCTACTCGAATATTTACAAAATAAATTCCTTTTGATAAATCGTTTGTTTTATATAAAATTTGATTATTTGTTTTAACATTTGGAATATTTACGATTTGACCAACTGCATTAAACACTTGAATTTGTGCATTTTGAATTTCATCTGATTCAATGACAAAATAATCATCTACAGGGTTTGGAAATACATCAACCTCAACATTTTGCTCAATTGGCTGTGATGGTAAAGGATAATCAACCGTAAAATTATAAGTAATTGAACCACCAAAATCAGGTTCTAAAACCTTCAATGCAATTGGAATATCTATTCTATATATTTGACAAAATCCACTACCATCATTATTCGCCCAAAAGTCAATTCCATCATCATCTGTATCTTCTACAACTAAGGAATAACAACCAGGAGCAAGGTTAAAAGTATCTCTAAATAATGTATTTGGTGTCATCGCTGTAGTTCTTGAAAACAATTCTGTTCCAATATCATCATATAAATAATATTTACTTTCTGGTCCTTGTGAATTTGTTCTAAAACGAAGTATGAAATCCGAAGGCAAAATATCTGGAACACTGAATGTAGAATTTACCAAATTATTATAACTGTATTCATCCGTTCCACCATTTGGATTAGAAACTTCCGCATAAAAAGTATTTTCACTTCCAGAAATATCAGCCCAAAGTGCTGCTGAAACTGGTAAACTCACTTCTTGCGTTTCCATGAAACCTAAATTTCCAGTCCAGTTATAAGTTTGTTTTGTAGCAGTAGTATTCACCCAATATTCAATCGTCAAACTTGTCAATGTCGATGAACCTGTATTTTGAATTCTAATAGTCGGATAACCACAAACAATTTCACTTTTTGAATATTCTACCTTATTAGAAGGCGTAATAATTTCAGAAATTGTTGCATCAGTAGTAAAGTTTGCACTTCCATAAGTCACTAATTGATGACTCGCAATATATCGAGAATCTCCAGATGCTGTATAAACACCATAATCAATTGTTGTCGTTTGTCCTGGAGAAACATAAGGGGTTAAATCATTTTCCTCTATTTCTGAAGCCATTCCTGGACACCAACCTGCTCTATCATAAATCCAAGTTCCTCCTTGTGGGAAAATCGGGTTTTCCGAACATTCTGTCCAAACTTGCCATGCAAATTCTTCCAATCCTCCGTTCACATTCAAATAATGATCTCTCGGAATAAATTCTCCTTCTTGACCGTGACCCGTAATTGTTGAACGAACTTTGAAACTAACTCCATTCGGATCTAAAGTAATATCTCTTGGTGCATAACTTTCGTTAGCAATAATATTCGTATATGTTTTACTTTCTACTCTCCATAATTGTTCAATATCCAAAATATCTCTTGGCGGCGTTCCTACAAGATAAACAAATCGAATATCCATATCTTCCATCCATTGTCCACCTCTTTCGATAGTCATTCTTTTATTTCCTTTCAAAATCGGTGCAAAATCTGTTACATCAAAAGTCCATGTTTTCCCTTCTTGTCCTAAATCTAAATTAATACCATAAGGCGTAACAAAAGACATGATTTCAAACTTCATCGGATATCGTAAAGTATAAGATAAAGTCGATGGTGTAATCGTTCCATCAACTGTAACGGCAATAGAATCAAACAAAATACCATTCTCATCATAATAATATTCATAACCACCAGCTTCCCAATAATTATTCGTTGAAATGATACCAATACTATCATGTTTTAATAAACCATAATTTGGAAAAATTTGATATTCATTAACAACATTTGGTGTGTTTGGAATAGCGGCATAAACTGTATCTGTCGTAATATTCAAATTATACGTTCCTTGTAAAAAAGTCAAACTCGGACGTTCTGAAAGATTCTCAAAACCTTTAAATAAATCAACTCCAAGCATTGATTCCCAAATTGCACCATTTACAACTCCACCATCATTTCCATTCATACTCAAATCAGAAACTGACGTTCCATTTCCTTCATTCAATTCATAATTCAATTGTAAATTGGTATAATTTGGATGTGAATTATCTACTTTTCGATACATCCAATCCTGTAAGGTTGATGCAGAAAGTGTTGTATTCCAAATACGAATATCATCCATCAAACCATCGAAATAAGTATTATTTCGACCGTGACCAATCGTTACATTTGTAGAAACATCTGTCGCAACGGTTTGTGAAGCACTTGAACCAACAGACTCCAAAACACCATCAACATATAATTGAGCATTTGTTATATTTGATCCTGATAAAACACAGGCAACATGATGCCATTGTCCATCATCAACATTCGTAGTTCCATAAATGAATCCACCATTTACTTCTGCTCGAATTGTTCCATTTCCATTAATTCTAAAAACCCATTTTTCAGAAGCTGAATTAATTCCCCAACTAATCATTTCCTTATTTGCAACAGTAGAATTAATCCAAGCTTCCATCGTTCTATCGCCATTTCCACCAATTCCTTTATAATTATCTGTTTCGATATAATTGTTTCCACTAAAGTTCTGAGCATAATCATTTGTACTTGAAATTCCCATTGTACTTGGCGTAATATCACCAGCAAAATTAACCGTAGTTCCACTATTTTGATTTGTAAATGAAAATTCTACAATAACATTTGAACTTCCGTCCCAAAGAAAAGGTGTTGCAAATTGAAGTCGATTCATTCCTGCTGTTAATGCTAAATTGCGAAAATGAACTTCTGTAAACCCTGTCAAATCAGGCGAACCAGCATCTAAAACAGTTTTAGAAGTTTCTTTCAAGCGAACTCTTAAAAATTCTGCCGTTTCACTTCCACTTTGAACATTTAACATCAATCCATCCAAATTTCCACCGACTGCTCCAGCTGCAATTAACTCTGCTGCTGTGAACAAATACTGCGATTTACCATATTTTTCAGTAGTTGAAATTGGACTTGCTGTTGTCGTTCCTCCTGCTCCAATTGTTGCTTGTGTTTCTGTAATAATACTTGTAACTGATACATTTGGTTGTAATGTTCTATAGTAATTATTAATAGCAGAAGCAGAATAATCAAACGATGTACCTGAAAAATTAGAAATCGCATGAGAACTAATCGTAGCCATAGAAGAATCTACTTTGGTAGAATCATGTATATACGTATTACAAGAAATATCCCATTCACCACAACCATAATCTCGATTCGCAGACGAAGAAACATTCCCATCTTTACAACGCATATTATAAAGCATTAAGATTTTCTCATAACTAATATTCGGATCATTTGGAAAAGAAATAGTTGTATCTCTAATTCCTCCTGACCATTGATTGATACCGTAAGTTTGTGTATAATTAAAGGTTTCCACAACAACCGTATCACCTGTTGTTTGGGCATTTATAAATGGAATTAATATAAATGTTAATAATACTGTGTATAAAAACTTCATTTTTATGGATTTAATAATTAAAGTAATAATACTGAACATCGATTTGCATTATTCCAAAAATAAGGAATATCGAAGATACTTGTTGTAACAATTTTTTTTAAATTAAATTTTAACGAAATTCACCAGCTGCATTAAAAATTAAAAAGTGCTTTAAATTAGTATTATAACTAACTTAAAGCACTTTTTAATTTACATTTCAACCTTTACTTAATCAACACATTTTATCCATATCACGAATTAATAATCTTCTACGGTTAAAAGTGATAATATTTTTTTTCTTCAATTCATTCAAAACAGTCGTTACTGTTTGTCGAGAAGTCGCAGTTAAGTTAGCAATTTCTTGATGTGTCATAAACCCTCTGACTTCTAATTCAAACCCTACTTTTCGGCCTTTATCTCTTGCCAACTCTTTCAGAAAATCAATTACTCTTGAGCGAGAATCTTTGAAGACTAAAGACTCCAAACGTTTTTCCATTTTCAATAATCGAGAACCCATAATTTTCATCATGAATAATTCCAAACCTGTATGTTCTTGCATCAAACATTGCATTTCTTCTACTGTAATCAAACAAATCTTTGTACTTGCAGTAGCCACTGCAAAATCTCTTCGTTTCCCCTCTCCTACTAAAGACAATTCTCCAAAAACTTCTCCTGGTCCTAATAGTGCTTTTGTAATTTCTTTTCCATCATTTGAGTAAGTTCCTATTTTAATTTGTCCTTCCGTTAAGAAGAAAATTTTATCTGCATATTCATCTGGTAAATAAACATATTCTCCTTTTTTATACACTTTTTCTACATGATTATTTATTTCTCTTTTTGTTGGACAAAAAATACCTGTAACATCAATATTCTCTAAATACCAAATTGATTGATCTTGCATAATTTAGGAAGAATTTTTATTAAAAAATTTAGGAAGTTAATTGATTTTCATAAAAAAAGCTTGACTTTATTTCATTTATAATATTGTAATTATTGCATAATTAAGCTTTTAATAATACTAAAAGCGAAAATACTCAATCTGTCAAACTTCTTCACAATCAAAAATTAAATATTTTTGTATGAATTATGTTAATACTAACATCTTGATATTAATAATTAGTTGTTATAGAAATCTTAAATTTTTCTACTGAGCGTTAAGAAAAATAAGTAGAATTATAAACTAATATTTTTTGAACTACATCTCTTTTATTAATTTTAAGCTTAGAAAGCACAATTGAATTATACATTATAACTACTTAATAAATTAAGAAAACCAATTATACCAATGAGTTCAACAAATAAAGATATTAAAAACAGTAATAATAGAAGTGCTTGTGTAATTGTACAAGGAACAATCATAGAAGGAGATTTTCATTCAAAATCAGATACTCGTTTAGATGGAATAATCAACGGAAATGTCGTCTGTGAGGCAAAACTGATAATGGGAAGTGAAAGTGAAATCACAGGAAATGTTAAATCAAACGATGCATTGATTGCAGGAAAATTTGATGGCGAAATGAATGTAAATGGTGAATTAAGCCTAAAATCAACTGCAAAAGTTAATGGTCAAATTACAACTCAGAAAGTTGAGATTGAAGAAGGAGCTGTTTTAAATGGTAATATCGCTACAAAATAATAGCTAAAATTATTTTTAACTATTTTAAATAATAAAATCTCATTTCAATAAATGATATGTTTTTCAAACATATAATATACTTTTCTGTTTATCATTATTGTTGATAGTTTTTATTTTCAAAACCGTATATTTGCAAAATAAATCAATCCTTTTCCAAATTTTATTGCTTTTCTAACAAAACTATTTATAGAAAATTAGTTTTTATTTGGAATAATTGATTATTAAACAATATTTATACTAAAGTAATTAATGATTTTTGGATATTAGAATTTCTAATTTCAACTTCTTAATTATTAAAAGCACCATTTCATAAAAAATTAATACAATGATTTTTGAATTAACAGAAGAACAACTTGCCGTACAGAAAGCCGCTCGTGATTTTGCTCAAAACGAATTAAAACCTGGCGTAATTGATAGAGATAGAGATATGATTTATCCTACAAACGAAGTCAAACGTATGGGTGAATTAGGATTTTTAGGAATGATGGTCGCACCAGAATATGGTGGAATGGGTATGGATACAACTTCCTACTGTTTAGCTATTGAAGAAATTTCAAAAGTCGATGCTTCTGCTTCCGTAATTATGTCTGTTAATAATTCTTTAGTTTGTTGGGGAATTGAAGCCTTTGGTACAGAAGAACAGAAACAAAAATATTTACCACGTTTAGCAAGTGGAGAAATCATTGGTTGTTTTTGTCTTTCAGAACCTGAAGCGGGAAGTGATGCAACAAGTCAACGTACTACAGCTATTGACAAAGGAGATCATTATTTATTAAATGGTACAAAAAACTGGATTACAAATGGTGGAAAAGCCGCTGTACATTTGGTGATGGCTCAAACTGATGCTGACAAAGGACATAGAGGAATCAACTGTTTAATCGTTGAGGCAGATATGGAAGGTGTAATTATCGGAGCAAAAGAAGATAAATTAGGAATTCGTGCATCTGACACACATACTTTAATGTATCAAGATGTAAAAGTTCCTAAAGCAAATAGAATTGGAGAAGAAGGATTTGGATTTAAGTTCGCTATGAAAACGCTTTCTGGTGGAAGAATTGGAATTGCAGCTCAAGCTTTAGGAATTGCAGCTGGTGCTTACGAATTAGCTTTAGGATATTCTAAAGAAAGAAAAGCATTTGGAAAAGAAATTAGTCGTCATCAAGCAATTGCTTTCAAATTGGCTGATATGGCAACAGAGATTGAAGCAGCTCGCTTAATGATTTATCGTTCTGCTTGGATGAAAGATGCAGGAATGAACTATGATAGAGCAAGTGCAATGGCGAAAGTTATGGCATCCGAAGTCGCAATGAAAACCACTGTTGAAGCGGTTCAAGTTCATGGTGGTTATGGATTCGTGAAAGAATATCATGTAGAACGCTTAATGCGGGATGCAAAAATTACTCAAATTTATGAAGGAACTTCTGAAATTCAACGAATCGTTATTTCAAGAAGTATCTTAAAAGAGAATCCTTATATAGATATGGTCATACCTCAACATTTGAAAGCGGCAGCAGAAGATGATGTGATGCAGGAATTTGAATTATAAAATCCTAAGTAATGAGTTCTAAAATACAAAAAAGCTATTCTTAACAGAATAGCTTTTTTTATTAAATATTTTTGTTCACCTAATGTCTTTTCTTAAAAAACATCAATAAATCTTTTACATAAAATTGCTCATTTTTTTCTAATTCGGCTTTTTCAGGAATTCCTATACTTAGTGTATCTGCACCACATTTTATAAACGTATTCTGAAATTGTGTTTGATTTTTATAAAAATACGATTTGTAACGTGCTCGTTCTTTTCTACTTCCAGTATCAATCCAATGTGTTTTACCAGTTTCCGCATCTTGAGCTGGAATTAATCCGATATTTTTAGGTAATTCTACTTCTCGAGGATCATATAAATGCAAACCAATTACATCATGTCGACGAGCTGAAATTCTTAAAGGATTTTCATAGTTTGAAGTCATGAAATCCGATAATACGAAGGTAACACTTCGTTTCTTCTGAATATTATTAAAAAACTCCAATGCTTTGCCTAAATCTGTTCCTGTACTTTCAGGTTGATGATAAACCAACTCTCGAATAATTCTTAAAATATGTCCTTTTCCTTTTTTTGCAGGAATAAACTTTTCAATTTTATCAGAAAACAAAATCAAGCCAACTTTATCATTATTATTATTCGCAGAAAAAGCTAAAACTGCACTTAATTCAGTTAGAATTTGATCTTTGAATTGCTTAACAGAGCCAAATGAAGCCGATTTACTTACATCAACTAATAACATTACAGTCAATTCTCTTTCTTCCTCAAAAACCTTCACATAAGGTTCATTATATCTTGCCGTTACATTCCAATCAATGTTTCGAACATCATCTCCAAATTGATAATCTCGCACTTCCGAAAAAGACATACCTCGACCTTTGAAAGCAGAATGATATTCACCTGTAAACAAGTGTTTACTCAAACCCTTTGTCTTTATCTCAATCTTCCGAACTTTTTTTATCAATTCGTTTATTTCCATTTTTTCTAAAAACTGTTATTATTTAACTACTAATTTACAATATCTGTAAATACATTTCCATCTCTTAAATGTGGCGTTAAAGCACCAAAAGGAATAACGATTTGTTGTTCACCATAAACACCATTAAAATTAGTACTAAAAACCAAACCTTCTTTTCGAATATTAAATAATTCAAACTGTTGTTCTTTTATCCAATCTTCATAATAACCATCACCATAAAAAGGTCGATTCTGTACTTCTTTATCAATATATTCTTGAATGAATTCTTTATAATCGAATCCTCTTTTAAATAATCCTTGCAAAGAAATACTTCGATTTCCACTTAAGTCATAATTAAAACTAAAGCCTTCGTATTCTTCATCCCAAGTATTCGTATAATATACTTTTCCACTAATAAAAGTATTAGATAAGTAATCAATTTCATACCAACAATAAGAACGTAAAGCAGCCCGATTTTCGGCATCAAGATGAGCAATAGTAGTAATATATTCTTTGGTATAAGCTCTCGAAAGTTTTAACCAATTTTGAATTTCCTCTTCAATAAGGTCATTAAATTTCTGATTTCTTGTTTTAGGAAAGGTAATTTCAGATTTAGTTAAAAAATCTGCATATTCAATACAACCAACAGATATTCTATCCAAAAATTTGAAACTACAAGCAACAGATTTTTCCTCAACTATCGCATTTCCTAATATTTGGTCAGTTTGCAAATCAATTTTAGCATTTACAGTTGCTTTTTCATTCCAATTCAAATCTTTTACCGTAAAATTAATGGAACTTCCATTGCTTTCTAATTTACCTTCCAAAAGATAAGTTTCATTCAACTCTGTATAATAAACCGTTCCTTTTAATAAACCATTATTACCACGACGAAGAATCATTTCAACTACTTCTTCACCAATCTTTCCATTATATTTTTGAACCCATTTATTATCTCCACAATAGCTTGGATAACGAGGTTCTCGAGTTGTTGGTTGCAAATCAATTGTTTCTCCTAGTGATTCATCTATTGTCAACCAACTTGCACGAATTCCATCGAGCGGAATAATTTTTCCTTTAATATTAGCAGTAGCTAATTTATTCTCATCGAATTCCGTCAATTCAATAATTGTATCATTAATTATTTTACCTTCTACCTCAAATTTTGCCTTACTCCTTAAGTACCACATCAATCCTTTACAGGTCGTTCCGTCATAAGCCAAAGTCATTGCAACATCATTAATATCACTCATTCTTCCCTTATAATGCTCTACCCATTTGACGGTGTTTCCATCATCAAACATCGCACGAACTTCATCCTCAATTGTCTGAGCAAAAAGCGAAAAACTCCCAAGTAATAGTAAAATTGTAGTTGCTATTTTCATTTTTAGTGTGTTATTGTCTGCTGGCGTGTTGTTGTGTTGTCGTACTATTGTATTGTCGTTTTTTATCTATTTAATATACTGATTAATAATTATACTTATCAAGATATTTATCTTATCAGTTACAATCTCAATTCAAGTAAACGACAATATATCCGTACGACAATACGTCAACACATTCTAACATTTACGGTATTTCCACCGCATTTAAAATTTCATTAATAATATCTTCCTGAGTAATATTTTCTGCTTCTGCTTCATAAGACAAACCAATTCTATGACGAAGTACATCATGACAAATTGAACGAACATCTTCTGGAATAACATAACCTCTACGTTTCAAGAAAGCATAGGCTTTTGCTGCCATTGCTAAATTGATAGTTGCACGAGGAGAACCGCCATAATTTATCATCGGTTTTAATCGACTTAAACGATATTTTTCTGGCTGACGAGTAGCGAAGACAATATCCAAAATATATTGCTCAATTTTTTCATCCATATAAATTTCACGCACGGATTTTTGAGCATTAATAATTTGTTTTGCTTCCAAAACCTGTTCTACTTTCTGAAACACTTCACCCGAAATATTCATTCGCATGATTTTTCTTTCCTCTTCTTTCGTTGGATAAGTAATTTTCACTTTGAGCATAAAACGGTCCGTCTGAGCTTCTGGCAAAGGATATGTTCCTTCTTGCTCAATCGGGTTTTGAGTCGCTAAAACTAAAAACGGAGCTTCTAATTTGAACGTAGAATCACCAATAGTTACTTGTCTTTCCTGCATTGCTTCCAACAAAGCTGATTGAACTTTTGCAGGCGCACGATTGATTTCATCCGCCAAAACGAAATTTGAAAAAATTGGTCCTTTTCTTACCGAAAATTCATTTTTATTCGGATTATAAATCATCGTTCCAACTATATCCGCAGGCAATAAATCAGGTGTAAACTGAATTCTACTAAATTCCGCGTTCACAGCACTCGATAAAGTTTTAATAGCCAAAGTCTTTGCCAAACCTGGCAAACCTTCCAATAAAACATGACCTTTTGCTAATAAACCAATCATTAATCGTTCAATCATCTCTTTTTGCCCAACGATTACCTTTGAAGTAGCGTTATTCAAATGCTCCACAAAAGCACTTTCTATATAAATTCTCTGATTTAAAGCTTGTATATCAATCGGTGTATTCATCTATTTTTTAATTATGAAATATGAATTTTTTATGGAAAAATAAGTCAATAATTATTATTTATATATTTAATACTTCAGTATTACTGTTACTTTTGCGAATTAAATAAAAACAAACGCAAAAATAAGCTTTATCAATAATTTTAGCGTTTTTTTAATAATTGAGAATAAAATTAAAATTATGAATAAATATATTAGTTTTCTATTACTTATCGGTTTCTTAATGATTTTTGACAATTTACAAGGTCAAGATACTTCAATTCAAGTAATTGATACGACAATAGAAGAAATTACCAAAACTGAAACTCCTAAATATATCTCCAATTCTACTTTAGTATCTCAAGCTAAAAGGCAATTAAAAAATGGAGTTTTAATTGTACTACTAAAAACTAATGCTAAAAGAATACAGCAATTAGAAATACTAAGTAGAAGTAGCGAATACTCTGAAAAACAAAAGCAAAATGTTTTATTAAAAATAGCTGCTATTAAAAAAGAAACGCTATTAAAAAATCAAGCTTTAATAGAAGGATTCAATAGAGAATATCGATTTTCAGAAGTCTATTTTGCTTTTGACACAAGTTTAACTTCAATACAAAAAGGAATCAAAAAAGGAATATTTGTCAATGATAATTTATCAATTGATAAATCGATTTCAATCGAAACCAATCATATTTATTTTTGTCGATATGGTTTAGTGAGTACATCACAAGAAAAAGAAGGATTAGTTATTACAGATATTAATAATAAAAAAATTCCAAGACCTTTTCCTTCAGTCTCCGTTTCTGGGGCATCTGGCTTTCTTTTAATATTAAATTTGATTACTAATGACGAAGAATATGCTAAAAAAAGTATTGCCCGAGATATTAGAAAATTAGAAGAAAGTTTGCAGAATCTAAAAGTTAATGATAGGAAGTAGTTTTATGATTTAGATAACTTTAATTGATTTTTATCGTATTAAAGGTATAATTATTGGATATAAATCAAGTATCAATAAAATTATTTATACATTAGTGATTTTATTTATATGATAGAGATTACAATAATTGACACACTAAATGAAAAGATATAATATGAACACATCAAAAACAATTTTTATATTTCTAATTTCAGCAATTACAACTAATATTTTCGCAACAGAAAATGTTAGTATTTTCCATGATGAAACATATATGGATAAATTCTACTATAAAGTAGAAAATTTATCTTCTTTCGATTACCATATAGCTTATCATATCTATACGTCCAATTCTGAAAAAATTATTTTGAATCTGACGATGAGTAGTTATAAGACATTAGATGCAGCAGCGGTAAATCAAACCATTCCACCTACTGGAATTAATTGGGATAAAACATTAATTAATAAAATAAATAGTGGTTTAGCCAATTTAGAATTAGTTTTTAAAGAAGATAATCTAAACTTTAGTTATACAATTGGAAGTGCAATTTATGTATCAGAAACAGATGATAAATTAACTTATTCTGGTTCTTATTATTCCTTTTCTTATTATAAAAATAAAGCATATAACCCTGGAAATGATTTAGATGGTGGCTTATTTCCAGCATACAATGATCAAGTTGTTTTTATGAATAATAATTTAGGAACAAAAGATTGTTTCAGACAATTTGAATTAATAAAAGTTGTAAAAGAAACACATCCTAAAGGTTCATTTACAATGATTGCAAATCAAGATTTCACTAAATTAACAACATCTGATATCTACGAAACTTGTCAATCAGCACTTTATATTAATTATATCGAAAATGTAGGGATTATAGAAGAAAGAACTAAAAATGGTAAGATAACCTTAGTTGGAGTCAACGATTTACGTATCGAAGACTATTTAGCACAAGCTTGTGGTTCACCAACAACTAATTTACCTTTGGCAACAAATGATTTACCAAAACCTAATAACACAACAACACAAACAAATGGTGAGGCAGGTTTAAACTTTATTACAAGAGGAGAAAATACTTCAAAATCAGGAGAAGTATCAACTACTTCAACAAATAAAACCAATACTGTAGTAACAAATAATACTGCTACTACCGAAGATGATTACATCATTCTTTTTGAAATGGAAGATAATTCAATTGATGATTTAACTCAAACGCCAACAACAATTACAAATCAACCTAAAGGTGTAACAACAAATAATACGATTAGACCAACGACTAAAGTTGTTCATGTAGTAGATAATGGAGAAACACTTTATAGTATTGCAAGAAAATACGATGTTTCCATTTTAGAAATTCAAAAAATGAATAATCTATCAGATAATGGTATTAATGTTACTCAAGAATTGGTGATTTATAAGAAAAAGTAGTTTTGAACTATTTTTTTTCCTAAAAGGTTTTTAATTACGAAAATAGATTCTATATTTGCACCGCTTTAGGAAATAAAGTAATCAACCAACTGGAGGAATGGCAGAGCGGTTGAATGCACTGGTCTTGAAAACCAGCATGGGTGATGAGCCCATCGGGGGTTCGAATCCCTCTTCCTCCGCACAAATTTATAAAGGCTTTTCGGTGAAAATCGAAAAGCCTTTTTGTATTTTAGAGTTTTATAAAAATAGCTAAAACACAATCATCATGATTATACAAACGCCAACACCTAATCTTGAAAAAAGTATCCACTTTTATCAACAATTGAATTTTGAAATTATCCAACAAAATGACATAACTTATGCTACAGATGGAAAAGTTGTCATTGAGATAAACCCTAATAATTCTGCACGATTAGGAGTTAAATTATATCAATCAAGTTGGAAAGAAGAAGTGACGGAACTTTCTAAAATAACGACTGTCGTGAAAGATGCTAATGGTTATTTATTAGCGGATTCAAGTGGAAGTAAAATCTATCTTATAGAAGGAGAAACTCCATTCAATTACGATTTATCTACAGTTACACAAGCATTGATTGGTAATTATGCCGGAGTTAGTTTAGAAGTGATAGATATTGCTGATGCAGTCAAGATTTGGGAAATATTAGGCTTTTCTAAAACAATGGGAAGTATAGACCAAGGTTGGGTTGTATATACGAATGAAGCAAAAGCAGGAGTAAGCTTTATGAAACCAAATAGTTGTCCGCATCTATTTTTCAATCCTTCGTTGACTTATTTTAATGGAAAAGAAAATTTAACTATTATTAAAAATATCCGTCAAACGGAAGTTGAAATTACAGAAGAAATTACGGTATTCAATAAAAATAATATTGTGGATAATATTATCATTAGAGATACTGGCGGTTTAGGTTTTTTCTTATTTAGTGATTAAGCTGATTGTTGTAAAATGGCTGCAAGCTTAAGAAATTTTAATTTTAGGTATAAAAAACCGCTTTTTCAGAAAAAAAGCGGTTAAAGCATCACTGTATTGCTCAATACAAAACCTAAATATATTGTAGCTTCTTTGAATATGTTTATTATGTATTTGTTATGATGTAAATGTAAGCGAAGTACAAATTAAAAAATATTATAATATGACTAATTGTGACACTACTTTTTTAATTTATTAAAAATCAATCATTCATTAAATCATTAAAAAACAATTGATTACATAATTTATTTATTAATATAATTATTAATTTTAATACGTATTGTAACAAAAAACGGTGAACTCCAAATTTGGAATTCACCGTTTTTTATTAAAATAAAATAAGTCTATTATACTACATCGAACATTCTCTCA
>CAZEOC010000008.1:13890-22928 GCA_964513525.1 uncultured Saprospiraceae bacterium
ACATAAGTTGATTCTCCATCATTAATTAAAAATCGCTTATTCGCTTTATTTTGAATATCTCCTAATTCTAATAATTCATTAGGATTAATTGCTAAACCATCTCTTTCCAAATTCATATTATAAATATCAGTCAAAATTTTAGAATTATTTTCTTGTGTATCATTAAAGAAACCTTCCTCAACAAAATCACAAGCTTCTTGACCTAATAGATTATCATCAATAATTTCCAACTCATTCATTTCCACATTATTCATATAATCTAATAAATAACTTAATGGATTTTGTTCATATTCACTTGTTCCTTCACTATCTTTAAAAACTTCATCGAAATCAGTATATTTCATAATCTCAGAATAAATTCCTTGAGTTGATATTATATAATACAAACCACTTTCAGCATCTACATATTGATTCAAAACTTCCGAATTTTCAGTTTTTAATCCACTTACTACATCTTTCAAAATATCTTTAAAATTGATTGTCCCTCTTGCTGTCGGTAATGGTTCTTCTGATTGTTCAGTAGTAGATTCTGCCTGAATTTCTTGTTGTTGCAGTGCTTGTTCAGTTTCACTTTTCTTACATCCAAAAAAAAGGATAGAAATAGATAAAATGATATATAAACTATTTTTCATGTTATATTATTTATTTATGTAAATATAATGATGCGTAAGTTACAATTTTTGTAGGATATTTGACACTTCCTTTTCTAATAATAGCTTATTTGAAATAGATAAAATATTAAAAACAACTGTTATTTTCTTATTAATATAATAACACAAAAAAACAAATTCTTGAAGAATTTCAACATCTTATTTTCCCTCAAAATCTTATAAAAACTCTTATATCAAAACAGATTTTTGATAACTAATCTACAATAGCTAATTGATAAATATCTGGAAAATTACGACCTAAATTATCATAATCTAATCCATAACCAACGACAAATTTATTCGGAATTTCAAAACCAACATAATCGACTTTCAAATCAACCGTCAAAGCGTCTGGTTTCTGAAGTAAGGCACAAATTGAAATTGATTTTGGCTGTAAATTTTCCAATTCGGGTAATAATTGATAAAGTGTTTTTCCTGTATCAACGATATCTTCTACAATTATTACTTTTCTATTTTTAATATCTTGATTCAAACCAATTAAGGTTTGCACATTTCCTGAAGAACTCAAACCTTCATAAGAAGCTAATTTGATAAAATGAATTTCACAATTAAAATCTAAAGTTTTCATCAAATCTGCAGCAAACATAAATGCACCATTTAACACGACTAAAAAAATAGGATTATCGTCCTTATACTTTTTAGTTAAAACTTCCCCTAATTCGACTATTCTTTTAGCTAATTCTTCTTCCGTAATAAATAATTTAAAAGATTTGTCGTGTAAGTATTTCATATTTTATTAGTTAAAAACGTAGGAAAAAACATCCTAAATAGTTTACAAACCCAAAGATGTTATTAATTTTTCAGCACTTCCAATAAATGGTTTACAATATTAGGTTTACCGTTTATAATTTATACTTTGTCGTTTATATATAAATGTTAAACTCAATCATTAAGAATTTGTTATTAAAACTATGAAAAAACAACTACTTCAACTAATTACAATTTGCGTTTTAATATTAAGCTTTTCTACACTTTTCGCTCAACCCAATAGAGGTGGAGAAAAATTGCTTATTAAAGGAAAAGTAATTGATGAAGTTACTAAGCAACCGATGAGTTATACGACGGTTTCGCTATTCAATGCCAAAGATAGTAGTTTGGCAACTGGCGGAGTAACCAATGATTTAGGTGTTTTTAAGATAGATGCTCGACCTGGGAAATATTATCTTTCGATAGAATTCATTTCTTATGAAACCAAAATCATTGGCGATATTGTACTAAATCGAACACAAAAAATGATTGATTTAGGGACAATCAGTTTAGGACAAAGTGCAGTTGATTTGGTAGAAGTAGAAGTTCGTGCAGAAAAAAGTACGATGCAATTCAACTTAGATAAAAAGGTATTTAATGTTGGTAAAGATTTAGCAAATCAAGGCGGTTCTGCAAATGATATTTTGGATAATGTGCCATCTGTAACGGTAGATGTAGAAGGAAATGTAAGTCTTCGAGGTCAAGGAAATGTTCGGATATTAATTGATGGAAAACCATCAAGTTTAGTGGGTTCAGATGGAAGTGGTTTAAATCAAATCCCTGCAAATATGATTGATAAAATTGAAGTTGTAACCAATCCTTCAGCTCGTTATGACGCAGAAGGAATGACTGGAATTATTAATATCGTATTAAAAAAAGAAAAGAAAAGTGGTTTCAATGGTTCTTTTGATGTCAATGTTGGTTATCCAGACAATTATGGAACAGCATTAAACCTAAATTATAGAAAGAATAAAGTCAATTTCTTTGCAAATTATGGAATTCGTTACCGAAAAGGTCCAGGTAATGGAAGGCTTTATCAAGAAGTATATCAAGGTGATTCTACTTTAATTTTTGAACAAAATCGAGAACGACTTCGTGGCGGTTTATCAAATAGTATTCGTACAGGAATTGATTTTTTCCCAACAGATAAAATCACTTTAACAGGAGCATTATCTTATAGAGTCGGAGTAGACGAAACCGAAACGACATTAACCTACAAAGATTATATAAATAGCATAGATAACTTTATTCAATATTCAAAACGAATTGATAATGAAAGAGAAGATGAGACAAAATTGGAATATTCTATAAATTTTAAAAAGAAATTTGATAGTAAAGAACAACTTTGGACAGCAGATATTCAGTACAGCAATAGTAATGAAACAGAAGCTTCTAATATCTCAGAACAGTTTTTCGATGCTGATAATATCCCTTTAAAAGCAGATTTAGCACAGCGTTCTAACAATAAAGAACGATTCAATAATTTATTATTACAAACGGATTATTATCAGCCTTTTAGAGAAAAAGGAAAGGTGGAATTGGGTTTGCGTTTTAATTTACGAAATGTAGAAAACGATGTTGTAGTAGAAGAATTTCAAAATGACGAATGGATAAATTTAAATGGATCAGTTGATGGTTTAGCCAACTTGAGTAATAATCTACGTTATCAAGAAAATATTTACGCAGCTTATGGAATGATTGGCGATGACTTCGGTAAAATTTCTTATCAATTAGGTTTACGTTATGAATATTCTGATATAGAAACTTACTTGGTACAAACCGATGATAGAAATCCTCGTCAATACGGTAACTTATTTCCAAGTGCTGTTTTCAATTATGAATTAAATGAAAAAAATGCATTTCAAATGAGTTATAGTCGTCGAATTCGTCGTCCAGGCTTTTGGGAATTAAATCCTTTTTATTCTTTTAGTGATGCTCGAAACTTTTTTGCTGGGAATCCAAATGTTAATCCTGAATATACAAATGCTTTTGAAGTCGGATATTTGAAATACTTCGGTAAAGGTTCTTTAAGTTCTGCTGTTTATTACAGACACACAGAAGATGTTATTTTTAGAATTAGAGAAGTAGATGCTACTGGTTTTGGAATTACGTTGCCACAAAATATTGGTATTGACGATTCTTACGGTTTAGAAGTTAACTTTTCCTATAATCCAGTCAAATGGTGGCGAATCAATGGCGATGCAAATTTCTATCGTTCTATTACAGACGGAACCGCTTATCAAGAAAATCTTTACAGCGATACATATACATGGTTTGGTCGAGTCACTTCTCGTACAACAATAATGAAATCCGTGGATGTACAAATTCGTGGAAACTACCAAGCTCCTCGCCAAACGCCGCAAGGTTCAAGAGATGCTATTTATCATTTTGATTTTGGGGCAAGTAAAGATATTTTCAAAAAGAAAGGAACACTAACATTTAGTGTTAGAGATATTTTCAATTCTCGCAAAAGAAATTATACCGCAATCGGTGATAACTTTTATACAGAAGGAGTCTATCAAAGAAGAGTAAGACAGTTTACTTTAGCCCTTAATTATCGCTTAAATCAAGATAAACGTCGAGGCGGCGGAAGACGTGAAGGCGGCAGTTTTGGTGGTGAGTAATAAGGTGATTTTTCTTTCTAAATAATGAATTTCAAAGCGATAAGATTAATCTTATCGCTTTTTTTAGTAAAAATTGAAAAAAGTACAAATATTCACTATTTACAAAATATTATTTCTCAAGTTTAAGTTTTACCAGCACTTTATCTCAAAAATCCCACAAATAGAAAAACTATCAAAATTAAAAAAATGTGACATACTATCTTAATATTGTCAAAAAAAACAATATGACATTTTCTTTAAATTTAAACATTTTCTCTACAGTATGGATATTATTTAACATCTTAGTTTGTTTTTTTTTATATATAAAAACTTAATAATCAGTATTTTAAACCATTTATTTTAATTTAACATCAACCAATCTTATATATTCTAAATTTATAAATCTTCTTGCTTTTAAGTATATGTCTTCATCAAATAATAATTCGAGGTTTGGGATTTTCAGCAATAATAATTTTATTTGTTAAGTAATTGTTAATTGAAAATTAACTATTTATAGTATAAAGCACTCGTTTTGTGCTATGTCACCTTTTAAATTAAAAATTGTATAATTAAATCTCTTATTATGAAAATTTTACGTTTACTATTAATGTTTACTTTTATAGCTTGGTCAGCTACAATAAGTTGGTCACAATGTAATTACACTCTTGAAATGAATGATTCCTATGGTGATGGATGGAATGGAAATACTATGGATGTCCTTGTCGGTGGTGTAGTCGTATTAGATGATGTCACTCTTGCGAATGGTGCTCAATCAACTATGACTTTCGCTGTAAATACAGGTGATGATGTCACAACAATTTGGAATGGTGGCGGTTCTTATGGTTATGAAACATCATATAGAATTTTAGATATAACAGGATCACAAGTAGGTCCTTTGGGCGATGAAAATGACATTACCACAGGTAATATTACAGCAAACTGTCCTTCATGTATTGCTCCGGTTAATTTAGCAGCTTCATCTATAACTCCAACAACTGCTACTGGTACATGGGATTTAGACCCAACGGCTACAAACGGTTATAATTGGGAAGTTGTACCATCTGGTGATGGTCAGGGAAATAATGTTGTCGCAAGCGGAACTGTTGGTGTTGGTGTAAATTCAGCATCAATATCAAGTTTAACAGCCCAAACAACTTATGATTTATATGTACAATCAGATTGTGGTAGTGGAACAGAATGGTCAAGTGCTTATACTTTCATGACACCTTGTCTTGCTGTAACTACTTTTCCTTTTAATGAAGACTTTGAAAGTATTACAACTGGACAACCTGCGTGTTGGGGGATAGCTGGAACTTCATCGACAACGTATCACTTTTACAGTAATGCCTCAGGATTTACTGGACGAGGAATGAAGTTTGATTCTTATTATAATGGTAGTGGTAATACTTCAGAGTTAACAACACCAACTTTAGATTTATCAGGATTATCTACAGCAAGACTAAAATTTCAGTTCAAGAATCCTACCGGTGGAAATTTTGAAGTATTGATTTCAACAAATGGAGGAAGCACTTATACGAGTTTAGAAACAGGTCTAACTGGACAAACGACTTGGTTAGAAAAAACTTATGATATTACAGCTAATATAGGCTCTAATGTAATGATTCAATTCAAAGGTACAAGTAATTACGGTGGTGGTGATGCTAATATCTATTTAGATGATGTTACAGTAGAAGAAATTCCATCTTGTACTGAACCAAATACCCTAACTACTGCTAGCATTACAATAAATAGTGCAGATTTAGGTTGGACAGAAGCAGGTACAGCAACTTCTTGGGAAGTTGAGTATGGTGCAAATGGCTTCACTCAAGGTACAGGTACTAAGGTTGTTACGGGTTCTAATCCTTATTCGTTAACAGGTCTTACTCCTGAAACCAATTATGATTTTTATGTAAGAGCGATTTGTGCACCTGGAGATACAAGTCCTGTCGTTGGACCAGCAAGTTTTACAACTTTGATTTCTTGTCCTGCGGTTACTGGTTTGGCACTAAATACCTTAACAACAACGACAGCAGATTTCACTTGGACAGCAGGTGGTGCTGAAACGTCTTGGGCAGTAGAATATGGCACACCAGGATTTACTATGGGAACTGGTACAAAATCAACAGTTTCATCGGCAGCCGTGAATTTAACAGGATTAATGGCAAATACGCAATATCAAATAGCTATAAGAGCAATTTGTGGTGTAGGTGATACAAGTAGTGTCGTAGGTGGTACTTTTACTACTTACCCTACTGCACCAGCAACAGCACAAGGTGTAACTTGTACGACACCAAATGGTGCTTCAACAATACTATTTACAGAAGATTTTGAGACAACCCCTACCGGTTGGACAGGTAGTATAAACGGAGGAAATGGAACATGGGAAATTCCTGATGGTGCGACATCTTCTAATACTGGTGCTGATGATGGATATAATGGTGGTAATTTCATGAATTACGAAGCATCAAACACATCAACCAATCAAGGTAGTATTGTTTCTCCTGCAATTGACTTATCATCGGCAAGTGATGATGCAGAATTGTCATTCTGGATGCATGCTTACGGTGCATCAATGGGAACATTAGAAGTTGGTGTAAGTACAGCAGCTGCAGGGCCTTTCACAACAGAGTTCACATGGACTGGACAGTATCAGCGTTCAGGAGGTGCAGACTGGATAAATGTTGGTGTTGATTTAAGTGCTTATGTTGGTCAAACAATCTATATCCAGTTTACTCAAATAGATGATAATAATGGCGCAGGTGACGGTTATAATGGAGATATGTGTATTGATGCAATGATGGTAACAGCTTGTGTTGTTGCAGCAACTCCTCCAAACTGTGATGCAGCTATGACTTCTCCTGCTGATGCAGCAACAGGTATTGCGGTAAATTCTGATATTTCTTGGTCGACAGCGACAGGATTTCCATCAGGATATAAGTTACAAATTGGTACAACAATGGGCGGCAGTGAGTTTTTAACTCAAACTGATGTTGGAAATGTATTGACATATAATACTGCAAATGATTTTGATTTTAATACAACTTATTATGTAAATATTACGCCTTATAATGCAAGTGGTGATGCAACAACATGTACAGAATATAGCTTTACAACAGGAAGTGGTTGTGTAACAGCAACAACACCAGCAGATGCTGCAACCAGTGTTTCGACTGCAAGTAGTGCATCTTGGTCAGCAGTAACAGGTGTAGCGGGATACAAAGTGAGTATCGGAACAACTGCAGGCGGAACAGACATCGTCAATGCAGCTGATAATGGTACAGCTACGACTTATGACATGTCAGGAGTATCTTTAGCATATAATACAACATACTACTTAACAATTGTAGCTTATAATAATGTAGGCGATGCAACAGGTTGTACTTCAACTTCATTTACAACGAGTGCAAATCCAAACTATGGTGGTGGACCTGATGGAACAGATCCTAATCAAATGACTTCTGGAGGATATTACTTTGCGAACTCTTTAGCTGGAGCAGGTTCTTCAATGACACAACCTACTTATAGTTGGATAGATCCTGTAGCAGCAGGGCATACAGAGATTACTTCTTGGACTGATGATGGTGCCGGAGGGGGTGATGATAGTTATTTTACTATTCCAGATATTGGTTTTGATTTCCCTTTTTGGGGTACAAATTATCGTACTGCTGATGCACATATTAATTCCAATGGTGCAATAGGTTTCGCAGCTACTGCAACAGGAGACCATGACAATACTGGAGTATCAGCTTCATTTCCTAATACAGGTGAAATAGAAAACGTTATAGCAGGATGTTGGATGGATTTGGATGATAGAACAAATGGTAAAGTATATTATGGTGGTGATGCAACACAATTTGTAATAACGTGGTGGCATTATCATGACTATGGTGATGATAATGAATATATTACGTTCCAAATTATTTTATATTCTGATGGTAAAATTATTATTCAATATAATGATACAGAAAGTTTGACAGTTGCTGGAGGTGCATCTACAACTATTTTAGGAGATGCTTTAGTTGGTATCGAAAATGCAGCAGGTGACAAAGGTGTTGAATACCGTAACAATGGTTCAGGTGGACCAATGTTCGGTTCTCCAATGGCTTTAGCATTCAATACTTCTGAATCGGCTTTACCAGTAGAAATGACTTCATTTACAGCAGTAGCAGAAGGAAATACAAATGTATTAGCATGGGAAACAGCAAGTGAAGAAAACAATGCTTATTTTGATGTAGAACGTTCTGCAAATGGTATTGATTTCGAAACTATCGGAAATATCGAAGGTAACGGAACAACTGTAGAAGTTTCTAACTACGACTTTATAGATGAAACACCTTTGACAGTAAGTTACTACCGTTTACGTCAAGTTGATTTTGATGGTGAATTTGCTTATAGCGATGTAAAAGTTGTTAAGCGTGATAATGCTGTAAACAGTTCAGCAGTATTCTATCCAGTACCAGTTACAGATAGATTAACAATTGATTTTGTTGGAACAGCTACTGAAGATTTAAATATCACAGTTACAGATGCTTTAGGTCGTCAGTTAATTACTAAAACTGTTCAATCAATAGTTGGTGAGAATCAATTCACAATTGATTTTGATGCTTTACCAATAGGTACTTACTTTATTAAATTACAATCTAACAATGCGAATGTAATTCGTACGATAGTTAAAAAATAATAAAGTAAATAGTAAACTGATTTTCGTAATCAGGTATAGCCACTTCATTTATTTGAAGTGGCTTTTTTATTTTAATCATTTCATGATTAGCAAATAATTAATTTATCAATTCCCTTTTTATAAAATACGCTATGAATCCAATAACATTTTTTATTTTTGTATTTAATCAATCAATACAAACATTGATAATTGATGTCATTATCAATTATCAATTATCAATTATCAATTAAGAAAAGGTGAAAGCATATTTAGATTTACTACAAGATATATTAGATAATGGCGTAGAACGCGGCGATAGAACTGGAACTGGAACAATCAGCGTTTTTGGACGACAAA
>CAZEOC010000009.1:0-22617 GCA_964513525.1 uncultured Saprospiraceae bacterium
CTCTTGAAAGTCCGACCTAATAAATATAAAGTCTAAAACATTAAACAACTTTATTTACAATGAATTTAATTGAAGATTAATTATACTTAATCTTTTCATTTGAATTAATCCACATTCGAATAACTAACCACCTTAGCATTTCAATAAAAAAAGTTTATTTTACACTTATAATTCCGAATTCAAACTTTAATCAAATTCATTTAAGATGAAAAAAATAACAACGACTATTATTCTAATTTTTACAATCTCAACCTTTTGCTTTTCACAAGAATCTCCGAAATGGCAAATTGGTGTTTTATATCAATCAAATGTGGATACGAGGTTGATTGATACAGATTTTGATATTTCACCCTATGAACAATATACTTTAGAAAATATTACAAATTCAAAAATCGGTTTATTAGTAAATAATAATTGGAAATATTGGTTTTTGGAATTAGGATTAAATTATGAAAAAAGGAAAAGTTATTTGTATAAGCGAACTTTTGGAATAATCACTCCAACCTCAAGCTCGGTTCATTTTATGGATTTAACTTATCTAAATTTACCCGCAAGTATTGGTTTTCGCTATCCTACTAAGTTTGGAACCCCTTATATTCAAACGGGAATTTATTATAACTTTTTAATAGCAAGTAAATATATTTACGAAGAACCTAATGGTACAGATCCACCAGAAAATCGTCCAAAATCTGCTTTCAATCAAAGCTTAGTTGGTGGACAAATTTATTTAGGTTATCAAACGCCGAGTTTTGAGCAGTTTCTATTCGATTTTAGTTTACATTTTAATCAAGATTTTACTTATTTCACAAATGATACTTATGAAAATTATGACTTTAGAAATAACGGAATTGGTGCTACAATACGTTTAAAGTATAATCTTTAATGTTGGTTAGGAAGTATCAAAAAATTCCTTCTAATTTTTGTATTGAAAAAGTTATTATGAAAAAAATCCTATTTCTAATTGTTAGTTTTTTAATAATTAATAATAGTCAAGCACAACATTCAATCGCTCGACAATGGAACGAACAAGTTTTGGAAGCCATTCGAGCAGATTTTGCTCGTCCGACCGTACATGCTCGAAATTTGTTTCATACTTCTGCTGCTATGTATGATGCTTGGGCGATTTATGAAGAAGAAGTTGATACTTACTTTTTAGGTAAAACGGTTCATGGTTACCATACGCCAATGTTGCTTTTTCCAAAACCTGACGACAAATTAGCTGCACAAAAAGAAGCAATTAGTTTTGCGGTTTATCGAATTCTAAAACATCGTTTTCAGAACTCGCCAAGAGTTGTCATTCTATTTGAACAATTAGACAATTTCATGGACGAATTAGGTTATGACAAAGAAAATTATACGCTTGATTTCACTTGTTCAGCCGCAGGAATGGGCAATTATATCGCAGAAAATATTATAAATTATGGATTCTCAGACTTCTCAAATGAAGCGAATGAATACGAAAATATCAGCTACCAACCAGTCAATCCACCATTAGTTTTAGAAGCAGCAGGAAACCCCAATATTGTAGATTTGAATCGTTGGCAACCTTTAGAATTTGATGTTTTTATTGACCAAAGTGGAACTATTAGTTCTCCTATTCCTGATTTTCTAAGCCCAGAATGGGGACAAGTTGCGCCTTTTTCTCTGAAAGATGATGATGCGATTATTTATCAACGAAATGGCTTTGATTATAAAATTTATCACGATCCAGGTTCGCCTGCATATATAGATACAACAATGGTTGGCGGCATATCTGAAGAGTATAAATGGGGACATACTTTGGTTTCTGTTTGGTCTTCACATTTGGACCCGTCCGATAGTGTAATGTGGGATATTTCTCCAGCTTCGATTGGAAATATTCAAACCTATCCGACTGATATTCCCAGTTTACGAAATTTTTATGATTTAATGAATGGTGGAGATATAAGTCCAGGTCACGCTATAAATCCTAAAACTGGTCAAGCTTACCAACAACAAATCGTTCCTCGTGCAGATTATGCTCGAATTTTAGCAGAGTTTTGGGCAGATGGACCAGATTCTGAAACGCCTCCTGGACATTGGTTTACGATTCTGAATTATGTCAATGATCAACCAACATTAGAAAAGAAATATAAAGGTGAAGGCGAGACTTTAAGCGATTTGGAATGGGATATAAAAGCCTATTTTATACTCGGCGGAACGATGCACGATGTCGCAATTTCGGCTTGGGGAATCAAAGGTTGGTACGATTATGTTCGCCCAATTTCGGCAATTCGTGGTATGGCGGAATTAGGGCAAAGTTCTGATATGAGTTTACCTAATTATCATGCTGGCGGTATTCATTTGATTCCTAATTTTGTAGAATTAATACAAGCTGGAGATGTTTTAGCTGGTGAAAACGGCGAGTTTATTAATGAAATAAAACTCAAAGCATGGAATGGTCCAGATTCGATTCCAGACCCACGAAATGATGTCGCTGGAGTTGGTTGGATTCGAGCAGCAAATTGGTTTCCTTATCAACGTCCATCTTTCGTAACGCCGCCTTTTGCAGGCTATATTTCTGGACATTCGACTTATAGTCGAGCAGCAGCAGAAATTTTGACTTTACTTACTGGCGATGCTTTTTTTCCAAATGGAATGGGTGAATTTTTCGCTGAACAGAATCGTTTTTTAATTTTTGAAGACGGACCAAGTATAGATATTACGCTACAATGGGCAACTTATCGAGATGCTGCGGATCAGTGTAGCTTATCCAGAATTTGGGGCGGAATCCATCCGCCAGTTGATGATATTCCTGGTCGATTAATTGGGGAGAAAATTGGTATTGATGCTTTTAATTATGCAGAGCAATATTTTACGAAAGTAGAAATACCAAATATTGTCAGTCAAATTGTAGTTTATCCAAATCCAAGTCGTTGTATTATTAATATTGATTATGAATACGATGGAAATATGCCAATAAAAGTTTACGGAATAGACGGAAAATTAATACAAAGCACGACGATTAATTTTAATAATAATCGAACTTATTTAGATTTAGAAAAAGCAGGAAAAGGTACTTTTATCATTCAAGGTTTTCAGGAAAATGGTTCGATTTTGTTTACGGAGAAAGTTGTTTTATTTTAGGGAATAGGAAATAAATAAGCTATCCAACTTTTGCGAAGTTATTTTTATATTCAGACGAGGTAAAAAACGCAGGCATAGCCGTAGTTATAGCGAGTATTTTTCACGAAGTATGAATGAAAAAGAACGAGTAAAATGGGTAGGTTATTTTTTTCCTGTTCCCTTAGTTAAAAAAATTAAAGTTTGGATGATTTGTCCAACTATTAAATCATTTTGAACATGAAAAAATCAATTTTAATTTTATTGCTTTCAGTATCAATTATTACGCAAACTAAAGCTTGTTATAACGAATATAATGTCAATCTTAGTGGAGAAGTAAATGAAGAATTTGGAGGAATTCCAACCTTTTATCGTTCTTTTGATTTAGAATTTTCTGAGCTTTTTGTTTCCACAGCTGATTTAACAAAAAAAGCAGATTATGACTTCAAAAAATTATCAGATATTTCTATTCATTTATGTCGATTAGGTAGAACAGAAGAAGCTTTGGAGTTATTGCAATGGCTTCATTATAAACATCCGAACGAGTATAAAATAATTTCTAATTTAGGAACTACATTTGAATTAAGTGGTGATTTGGATTCTGCTATTTTCTATCTCAATCAAGCGATTGAAATCAATCCAGATTCACATCACGGCAGCGAATGGATTCACCTCCGTATCTTGAACGCTAAAAAAATGCTATTAAAAGATAAAAATTGGTTATCGAATCATTCCATTTTACAATTAAATATTGATACAAAATATGAACTATATTCTACTGCGGAAGATTCAGCAATAGATACAATTCATCATGTAGCCGTTCAGTTAAAAGAAAGGTTACCTTATACGCCCGAAGATGATATTTTGATGGCAAAATTATTAAAAGAATACGGAAACTATATGGCGACACATTTATCTATTTCGGATGCCGCCGTCATTTATAGAATTGCAAAGCATTACGATAAAAACAATATTTTTGATTTAGATACAATGATTGATTTTATTGATAAAAAAATGAAAGAAGAAAAAACTGGAGCTGCTGAATTAGAAGTTCATTTTCCTCCAAAGTCTGAATTCTATAAATATAATCGTTCTGATTTTCCTGAAATTATTAAACCAAATTTAACTTATTATTCTTATATCTTTATTATAGGAATATTAATCTTAGCAATAGGTTACTATTTTTTGAAGCGTAAGAATTAGAATAATATTATAAAAAAATCAATCTTATTAACTATCACATTTTCATTATTTACCATTACTATCTTCATACAATCAGAAAGATTAAGACGAGTAAATAGTTAATAAACTTTTCGATAATTTCTATAAATCACCAATAGACCAACTTTTAGAAAAAACTAAATCTGAAAAGTTGGTCTATTAATGGATAAAATTTTAAAGAGTCATTTATACTTAGAGTTTCCTTTATTCTATCAAAACCTGTCCACTTTTCACCATTTCACCTTCTACAAAAATCCCATAAAAATACATTCCATTTTGCCAATCAGAAACGTTGAATTGCGTTTGTTCGCTATTTATATTTTGTGTTTCCATCAATTGTCCGAGTGTAGAATAGATTCGGATTTGGGCGTTTTGAATCGATTCTTCAAGTTGGAAATTTAGTAAGTCAGTAGCGGGATTTGGGAAGACTTTTAGACTTAAATCTTGCTTTTCAATAGAACTTGTCAAGACCGTTGATAAACTATCAATATTCAATGGTGTTCCCCATATTACACCGTTTTTATTGTAGTAAACAAATTCTCTTTTTTCTGATGGGTAATTAACTCCGCCTGTAGAATAAGTACGTCCTAAGCCTTTATGAAAGGTAGATTGACCAACATGACGAACTTCAGTAATATCACATCCTGACGTATTCCAAATAGTACCGTCCCAATATCTTATTGTTTTTTGAGTACCGTCTTCTGACTGAATCCAAGTCAGAACTGAATCGGTATCATAATGTAGCGGATAAGTATTTATATGATTATCATCAGCGATGTTGAAGGCTAGTAAAGTATCTCCTACAAAGAGTGTATCAAAACTTTGAGCCGTATAAGGTGGCGGATAACTCACAATACGACTACTTCGATATTTTTCTAAGTAAACATCATAATAAACCGTATCTGCATTTATGGAAAACTGTTTGTTATTAATCGTTATTTTCTCATACACTTTACCTTCATAGTTATAAGTTTGGTCACCACCAGACGTTCTATTTATCCAATGATACTCATCACCAATATCATAATCATAAACATCGGCTGCTGTTAGATTTTTTATCCCTGCATTTTGCTGAGGTAAACCTACAATTGTTATTGGTTGAAAAGTCTCTTGTATAAAACCCGGCTCACTAATAATCCTACCAAAAGGAAATCTAAACATATTAAAACCTTCTATTAGTCCATAATTTTTACTAATTCTAATGCTCAGTGTATCATAAGGACTTATGATGTCATTCCCCAAACTATCTTTTGCTTGTAAAAAAATCGTTTTAATACTATCTGTTAATCCTAAGAAATTGTCATTCGTAATATTTGAAACACTCGCTTCAAAATAGCTACCATCACTATTCCGATAAAAAGTCCATGTATCGTTTAATATTGCTTGAGTTTGAATAAAGATAGAATCATGAAAACGATTAAAATAAATATCCGTTCCATCATCTTGAAGTATCGTTTTATAACTTAAAAATCCAGTATCATTTGTAGAAAAGCAATATGTAAAATTCATTTGGTAAGTTGAATCATAATACGTTTCAAATTGCATTTCAAATTCTTGATTGTATTGATAATAAATCACTGTTTCGTTATTCAAAACTTGAAACGAATCTGTCAAAATAACACGGCAAGGTTTTACTTCCTCTTGATTATCATTATAAATTAACTGACTTACATCCTTAAAATCAAAATAAACCTCCGAATCCGTCAAAACCGTTCGATAATTCTGACTAAAAACAGGAAAAGCAATTAAAAGCGTAAGCGAGAGTAAAATGGTTTTCATAATATTTAGATTTAAAAGTTATTAATTTTTGGTTATTTGAAAAAAATCGTAAAAGTATGAAGAAACGATAGACGGACGCTTCGCTTAACGATAAACGAACGTTCCTTTCAGTCAATTAACGACAAATAAATTTTCTGCAAATGAATTATTCCACAAAAAATTTCAAAGAACCTAATTTTTTTCAATTGTCAATTATCAATTATCAATTATCAATTAAAACCTGTCCACTTTTCACCATTTCACCTTCTACAAAAATCCCATAAAAATACATTCCATTTTGCCAATCAGAAACGTTGAATTGCGTTTGTTCGCTATTTATATTTTGTGTTTCCATCAATTGTCCGAGTGTAGAATAGATTCGGATTTGGGCGTTTTGAATCGATTCTTCAAGTTGGAAATTTAGTAAGTCAGTAGCGGGATTTGGGAAGACGTTGAGTGCGTTATTAGCAAATAGATTCTTTGTATTTGCAGCAATACAAAATGCTAAATCATCAAACATAATTCCTTCTTGCTGTGTATCTATACTATCAGAAATGAAGGTGAATTTTAAGAGAAATGAATAATCGCCAAAACCTACCGCATAATCCCCTAAATAAAGATTAAAGCTTTGCCATCCATTAGAATTACCCGTCAATATCGGTTCATCAAATTGATTAACCATACTATCTCCCAATATATTAAGCCAAGTTTGACCACTATCAATAGATATTTCTATCATTCCATAATCACTCAAACTATCTGTATCTACATAATAATTACCAAAAATAGAAGGACAGTTATAACTAAAATATCTTACTGTAAAAATAGAAGTATCATTAGTCGGGTAAGTATTAATTATATCGGTAATAATTACATTTTCAAATGAATACGCTTGGTTAAATAAAGTCTTTTGAGGTTTATCAATTTGCCAAATATTATTACTGTCTGTACTATCTATCTCTAACAGTACTAATGTTGTATCATACCAATTATCAAAATCAATAATTTCTGCATACACTGTATTTGGGTCAGCTTGTCCAAAAAGCGATAAGGTAATCATCGTAAAAAAAGAAAGTAAACTTATTCTCATTTTTGAAAAGATTTGGGCAATGATTACAAACTAAATGGTGAGGAATTTTCTTTTGTAAAAATTGTCAGTTATAAAATACACTTACAATATACTGACTGTCAATTAGATAAAAAAGGATTCGCAATTTAAATTTCTATAAAACACCTAAAGTATCTCCGCCAAAAGTTTGAAATTGATACCCTTTTTCGCCTAACCAAAGTTTACATTCTGCTAAATCTTCTTTTGATAAATTTTCACTTTCAAAGATTATAGCTTTAGGCAAAATAGTGTCAAATTTGAATAATTTCAAGATTTCGTAATCAAATCCTTCCGTATCAATCTGCAATAAATCAATCTTATGAATCTTATGTTCTTCTATTAATTCAGAAAAAGGCACACATTTTACTTCATCATAAGTAATCCAATCCGATTGGTTTTCTGGCAATTCTATTCCTGTTTTTTTGGCTTTCTTTTCAATATATCCATTCGCAATTTTTTCCTCTAAATGAGATTTCAAAAAAGAACTAATTCCACTTGCCCAACGAGCATTTGTAAAAGCAACCTTATACAATTTTCGAGTTGTCGCTTCCTTATCAATTGCGACATTTACAGGTATAACTCCATCATTTTGATAAATCAATTGTAGCGTTTCAAAAGGTGCTTTTTGAGGTTCTATCGTAATTCCATTCCAACGGTAACGTTTTACAAATTTACAAATCAAATCATTCTGAAATCCATCATTTCCACCAACTTGCATAAAGAAAAAATCAGGTTTTCCTTTTGCAAAATCATCCAAAAAGGCTTCCAAACGATTAGGTTTTGGTCGCCAAATTCTTTGATAATATTGCATTAATAATGGATTATTATTAGTCAAAAGACTTTTTCTAATCCGAACACCGATTTGTTTAATACTCGTTTTAATATTCATTAGAACGTTTTTAATAAGAATTATGGGAATAGGAAAAAAATACTGAAAAAATCGACTACTTATTTATTATTAAAAGCACTCATCGTCCGACCTAAACCAATCAAGCCAAATGATAAAATTGCCTTTCCAGCTTTTTCTGTTAATTCTGGTAATTGTTCCGCTTCTTTATCCGACCATTTCCCCAAAACATAGTTGACTTGTCTTCCTTTACTGAACTCATCACCAATTCCAAAGCGTAAACGAGCATATTTATTTTGCCCTAATTTTTCATTAATATCTTTCAAACCGTTGTGTCCACCGTCACTACCTTTTCCACGTAATCGTAATTTTCCGAATCCAATATTCAAATCATCAACTATCACTAAAATATTTTCAATACTAATTTTTTCCTTTTCCATCCAATAACGAACCGCTTTTCCACTCAAATTCATAAAAGTTGATGGTTTCAATAAAATAAACGTTCTTCCTTTATGCTTTACAGTTGCTATATCGCCCAATCTTTCTGTACTGAATTCTACACCTTTAAGATTTGCCAATTCATCCAAAACCTCAAAGCCAATATTATGACGAGTATAATCATATTCTGCTCCAATATTCCCCAATCCAATTATTAAATATTTCATACTATCTTCTACTATTTCTATCCTTTCCTTTCCAGAAAACCAAGTTAGAATTTTTCTTAAAAATTTCATCTCTGCAAAATTAATAGAATTGTATAGAATTCAATCTGAAAACTTCGGAGATTTTTAGATATAGGAAATTTAAACGGCTTTCGCCGAATAGTTGCACTCACCGACCGCTTACCAAAGTGCGTTCTATTATCCTGAATAATCAAATTGAGTTTAGTTTTATTAATCAACCATAATCTGTGAGCGTTAATATACTTTATCCATAAAGCATCGTTTACCAAAATACATTACTACTCTACTAAATTATAACACAAAAAGCCCAAGCCAAAATTAGCTCGAGCTTAAAACACTTCTACAAAAAACCGAATATTTTTATTCCTTTTTTCTTTTTCCCTTATCTAATAAGACCACAAATCATGTTCAAAATTCAAAACTTCATTTTTAATCTTATCTGCCTCCAATAAAATATCTACGCCCGACAAATAATCCTGTAATCTTCTATCATGAATATTAGATTCTTTATAAATATAACTTGAAAAGTAACGCATTTCAATTATATCTTCCCAACTCATTCGAACAGCATCATTCAGTGGATTAAATGCTTTTTTAGTCGCCAAAACATTTCTTAGTTCAGGATAATAAGTCCAAAACATTGGTTTTTCGTATTTGAAATTTCCTTGATCATCATACACCTCACGCAAAGGTGCAATTCCTAAAATACGAACCTGCATAGTTGAGGTTTCCTCATCAAAGAACCAGACTTCCTTAATACGAAAACGTTTGATATCTTCCCAATTCAGAATATTCTTAGTAATAACTGTTTTAGGTTGGAAAGTAACTGGATCATAAATTATAGAAGTATCAATAGATACACCCATTGTTTTTGCTTCATTTTCAGTCAATGGCGTTGAGAATTTATCATCAATAGAACTATAAATTGTAATATCACTTTGTTGAGCAGCTTCTAAAATGATATTAATAAAAGGTAATTCTGGATAAATAAATACTTGATTCATTTTCTCTCTAACATCTATTACTCGCCATATTCGTTTCTCCCAAAACACATCTGCTTGTCGAATATGATCATACTGTAATGGCGGAGTACTACTAATTAAAGATTCTTCATAAATGCCATCAATCACTTTATCACTCGTAAAACTTTCTGAATAATATTCTTCCACTTCTTCAATAGGTTGAGCTTCTATCATACTCACAAAAAGGCATAGAAATCCCATGCTGAAAATCATTGTTTTCCAGTTCATAATTAATTCTTTTTTTAACGATTTATAATTGGTAACTAATTGAAAATTAGTAGGTTAACTTTTATTACGTTTTCTTGATGGCATAACGCAATTGGGGTAAAAAGTAACAGATTTAATAGGGAATTTCTTATGATTTTTATTATTAATAATGATCGTATAAATTAAACAAAAAAAATCCTAAACCAACTACTGTTAGTTTAGGATTTTCTAATTATTGATATTAACAATGATTAATATGACCAAAGATCATGTTCAAAGTTAAATAACTCATTTTTAATTTTTTCAGATTCTAATAAGATATCTACTCCAGTCATATAATCTTGAATACGACGATCATAAACATTAGATTCTTTGTAGATATAACTTGAGAAATAACGCATCTCAAATATATCTTCCCAACTCATTCGAGCAGCATCATTCAATGGATTGAAAGCATCTTTTGTTGCTAACACATCACGTAATGCAGGATAATATGCCCAGAACATTGGTTGTTCATATTTGAAATTTCCTTGATCATCATATACTTCACGTAAAGGTGCAATTCCTAAAATACGAACTTGCATAGTTGAAGTTTCTTCATCAAAGAACCATACCTCTTTGATACGAAAACGTTTGATATCTTCCCAGTTCAACTCATTTCTTACTACTTTCATTTGCTCCTCAAAAGTTTCAGGATCAAAAGTAATAATTGTGTCTACTGATACACCAATCGTTGATGCTTCATCAGCTGTAAATTCTTGTGTGAATTTATCATCAATTGCACTATAAAGTGTAATTTCTTCGTTTTGAGCAGCCTTTAAAATAATATTAATTAAAGGAGCTTCAGGATAAACGAAAGTTTTGTTCATTTTTTCACGAACATCCAAAACTCTCCATATTCTTTTTTCCCAAAATACATCCGCTTCACGAATATGATCATAAGCTAAAGGAGGCGTTTCCTTAATAATTGTACGTTCATAAACTCCATCTAAAACTTTAGATTCTGACTCTGGTGTACTTGATTCCGTTACTGTTGGTTCTGGAACTGGTTGTGCAATAGCAGTTGTAACAAACAATACTGCAACAAAACACAAAGAGAGCATTTTAAAACTAATCTTCATCGTATGAATAATTTATATGATTATTTTCAATCTATTTATAAAAGGAAAAATCGCTTTTATTATTGTATTTCTCAATCACAAAGTTAATAAAAAACCTGTCAGATAATAAACTACTAAGATAGTTCTTTTATTGTTTAATTGAATAAGCAAAATCAGAAATTCTATAAAATAATTAAGGGTACAACTAAAATAATTAGTTGTACCCTTAAAGTAAAATATTTAATTCTAAATTATCTAATCTTAAATACTAAAGAATTAATCTTACGTGCCGCAGCATCACCTGGACAACGTGCTTTTACATTTTCAAAATAATAAATATCACCTGGTTTAGCCATATTTTTTAATTGACTTGCTTGTCCAGAAAATTTTGCTCCTCTATTGATAGCATCAACAGGATCTTGACGTTTAGCTACACGAGTCATAATAAATCCTTCGATTCTACATCTTGCATCAAAATCGAAATTATCTAACCATGCACCTACACCACCTTGAGCTTTGAATTCTCCTGAACCTAACGAACCTGAATTTTTATTACCCAAACGAGCAATAGGATCTGGAATACGTTTAACACGGAAATCAAATTTAGTAGATTTTAATCCTCCACCTGATACAGTAATAGAAGCGTTGCCAGGACGAGATGCAGTAACATTATATTTACCTCCACCTTTCTTTGACATCGTGATACCACTACCATTAACACTCAACGAATTAGATGAAATACCCGCTGCTACAACAGAAACAGGATTATCTACACCAATGTAGAATACATTCATCTTATCAGCAGAAACAGTAACAGAACGTTTTCCTACTTCGTATTCAAACTCTTTCTTGTAACTCTCTGTCTTTTTAGTTAATGGATTTGTAACACTAATACTTACATTATACTTCTTCGTACCTGTAGAAGAAGCACTCGCTGTATATTTAGCCTTACCATCTCTTACTGGAAGAGATGAACCATTAACAGAAATACGTGTATTTCCTGAGTTACTCTTACTTGAAGCAGATAAGAATATATCAGCTTCGTACTTTTCACCTTGGATAATATATCCTTTTCTTGCAGAAGCTACAGGTTCAAAACTATCAAATGTAATTTTAACACCTTTTGCTTTTTCAGCAAAGAAGTTTAATAAGGCTGTTTCAGATGTTTTAGCATCATTTTGGAATTTACTGAACATCGGTAAAACCGCTGCAACAGGCATATGTCCAAAATTATAATTTGCCCAATCACCTTTATCACTTTTCTTATAACTATCGTCTAAATCAAGTGCTAAACTATTGATAACCGCTTCTAATTCTTCTGCTTTTATATCTGCATTTGGCTTTTTATCCAAACCATCTAATAAAGCGATAAACTTCTTACGAGTTTCAATAATTTCTTTTTCTAAATCATATCCTTTACCATTTCCAGTACCATCAGGTCCGTCAACAAGAATACGAGTTGTTACATCCTTATCTTTTTTATTCTTAGGCTTACCAGTTAGAGTATCTATTCCTCCTGCACCCTCGATTATTTCGTCACGAATTCCTTGGACATAGTTATAAAATTCTTTTGCAATTTCGTGTGCTTCTTTTGCTTTATCCTCATAATCTTTATATTCTGGATAAGCTTCTACTTGTTTGCTAATACCTTTGATGATATTATCATTAGCTGTACCTACAATTTCATTACTCTTCTTGATACCTTTATCTACCACGAAGAAGGCATTGATGATTTCTGCAGAAACGTTCAATGCTAACATTGCCGTAAGTACAAGATACATGAGGTTAATCATCAACTGCCGCGGTTCCTTTGGAATCGACATAAATTTTTGTTTTTGAATAGTTCAACCGTTTTTTCAAACACTCCAACTATAGTTGTTAGGCAATTAATTTCTTTAATTCATTCGGTTCTTGTCTTACAGACTATCTTCTACCTGGATTCATTGCAGATAAGATATTTCCGTAGATAGAGTTCAATGCACCTAAGTTTTTGTTCAATGCCGCTAACTGTTGCTTGTATTGACGTGTATCTTCGATTGACTCTGATAAGTTTTTAGTTGACTCCGTTAATGAACCGTAGAAAGTAGTCATACTCTTCATTTGAGAATTAGTTGTTGCTAAGTTCTCGTTTAAAGAAGATAACTGCTCTTTGTAGATACGAGTATCTTCAACAGAATCATTAATGTTTGCCATTGCTTCATTTAAATTAGAATAGAATGTTCCTAATTTATTGATTTGATCACTTGCACCTGAAAAATCAGCTTCTTGTAATGCTTTCAAAGAAGACATACTTCCAGCCATTACTTCTAAGTGATCTAACATTCCGCCTAATTGACCTTCCATTTTCTCTGTGTTAATATCTAAATTAGCACCTGGAGAAGAAGCTTCATAAGCGATAGGTGTCATTTGAGATCCGTAACTATCCAATCCTGGATATAACTTTTCCCAGTAATACTCTTTCTCAGGACCTAAAAGTCCTAACATTAAAAATAAACCAGCTTCAGTAAATAAACCAACCATCAAAGCTTCGTTGGCATAAGGCCAACTTAAAATTTTGAAAAGTGCTCCTATTAATACTACTGCCGCACCAACACCAATAATTAAATTTTTGATGTACTTAAACCCTTTTGAATGTAAGAATCCCATTTTTACTATTTTTTAGTAGGTTAGAATTAATAAATAAATTTCTACTTAATTAATCTTGAAAGGTTATTACTATTTAATATTCAAAAATTGAATGAATAATAATTATGTAATTAATACTTCTAATTATATTTCAAAGTCTTATTCCTTTTCACAACTCAATAATACGAATTTTCAGAAAAGTTACACTATGAAACTATTTTTTTTTCAACTTTTTTTAACTGATAATTTATCAAGAAACAAATAATTGAAAATATGATATATAAACAATTAGATGCTAATGTTTGATATATTAAATATCTAAACATTAGCATCTTCTCTATTTTACTTATCCAGCTTATTTTATCATTCTACTTAAAGTCATTGATTGAACGACCTAAGAATGTTAAAGCACAACGGAATCCAATATAAGACTTTGCAGTATCTTGATATTCCCAGTGACGAGTACCAGTTTGGATGAAATATGCAATATCTTTCCAAGAACCTCCACGGATTACTTTACGTTTCCAAGATTCAGGATCTTCTTTTTTAGCATCAAAACGAATATCAGGATTCAAATCATGCTGGAAAGAATAAGCATTTTCATAGAAAGCAGATGAAGTCCATTCTGCTACATTTCCTGCCATATTGTATAATCCATAATCATTCGGGAAGTAAGCATCAGCTTTCACTGTGTATAATCCACCATCTTCAGGATAATTTCCACGACCAGGCTTGAAGTTAGCTAAAATACAACCTTTAGCATTTCTTACATAGTAATTACCCCAAGGGTACATTGCATGTGCATGTCCACCTCTTGCTGCATATTCCCACTCATGCTCAGTTGGTAAACGGAAATCTTCTGTATTTACTTCACCTTCAATAGCACGGTAAGTATTCCATAATTTTGTTCTCCAATAACAGAATGCTTGAGCTTGAGGCCAAGTAACACCTAAAATAGGATAATCATCAAATGCTGGATGCCAGAAATAATTACGAGTCATTGGTTCATTGTACGAATAAGTAAAATCGCGAACCCATACTAATGTATCAGGATATACTTTTACCTTATCTTTTTTAATGAAGTCACGACGATTTGATTCATAATGATCATGTGCTGCTCCTTTCCAATCATACCAAAAGTATTCCATTTCCCAATCACGAGTATTTAACTCTTTACGATTATCGAAACGCTCTGCTTCTGAATAATACATTTCATCTAAGTCTTCACTTGTCCAGTCTAACTCAGCTTCCCAATCTACATATTCGTTTCCTTCATCATCTTCGACAAAGTTACCCATATAAGTATGAGCGATTGAGTCACGAACCCAATACACAAATTGGCGGTATTCGTTATTTGTAATTTCAGTATCATCCATGTAGAATCCCTGAATAGAGATAGAACGAGGACGTTGTACTAAAGTGTGATTTACATCTTGATCACTTGGTCCGATATGTAGTGTTCCAGATGGAATGTAAACCATTCCATAAGGATTAATACCTTTCCATACAGGTCGGTCTAATACACCGATTAATTGCCCATTATCACGTTGAGCACAAGAAACAAACAACGTGATGCCTAAAAGAGCCACAACAACTTTCGAGAATTTTTTCATAATTGGTACCCGAGTTTTCGCCAGATAATTTTTGTAATATTATCCACAGTAACAAATCTAATTTAATAGTATTTCTAAAATGAAACTGCTTCCAAATGTTTTTTTCCTAAATATTTTATGGCTATTAGCCATAGACGTTAAAAGAAACGCAATTAAATCTTAAATTATTTTGGAAAGTCTAAATTTTATCTGACAATTATTCCGTCTTTGAAAAATTTTGTCTTAAACTTATAAAAATCGAGGATTGTAAATAATTTTTGGTGGAACACCTGCTCCAATAATTTTGTTCAAATTATAATTCAATATTACTTCATGCGAACCAGTGTTTGTAGCACTCAACCCTGAAATAGGTAAATCGTAACTATAAGCAATAGTAACGTTTCTAGTAATTTTCATACCTGCTAACATCACAACAGCATCTATTGTATTTGAATTATATCCTCTAAACGATGCTCCCAACATTATATTGTCATTGTAGGTGATAATTGTTGAAAAATCCGTTTGTATTTCCTTAACATCTGTTTTTAATAAAACTGATGGAGAAATGTTAAATTTTTGCCCTACATCAAAATTGTACGCAAATGTAAGAAAATAATTTCTTAAAAAGTCAATACTTGTCGGTTCATTCAATGCAAAATCGACAGAATTACCCAATATATTATTGGCGGAAAGCCCAATTTCCAAAGCATCGTTTTTGTAATATACACCAGCATCAACCAATGGAGCCATTCCTGTCTCTATTCCAATTGGAATATTTGGATCAGTTATATCTTGTTCTCTTGGGTTCAAAACTGTTCCATCTAAGGTTTTTTGAAGAATTCCACCTCGAATACCTGCCGAAATCCAACCGTCACCAATTTGTTGTTGATAATTATATGCTGCTGTAATCTTTAGATTCCTTTCTGCTCCTAAAGCATCATTTTCAATTCCAAAACCAACAGAACCATTTAATATATATATTGGAGCATGAACATTAAAGTTTTGAGTAGATGGACTTCCATCTAACCCAACCCATTGTTGTCGAAAGACTCCTGTTGCACTTACAGATTCATCCAAACCTGCATAGGCAGAATTAAAATTATATTTATTGAACATATACAAACTGTATTGTGCAGGTTGTTGTGCCATTGCTGAAAAGCTAATAAGGAGAAACGCAGGAATGAGTAATTTTAATTTTGACATAGCTTTTATATTTTAGACATTAGACCAATTAGATATAAATTATACTAATCCATGTTTGAAAGTGGTATTCGACGATTCACAATTTAATGGAATTTATTATCAAAAACTTGAAAAATGAAGTTATCTAATCTGTTAAACCCCAATATTGAAATTTTTCTGTTTAACAGCTACTTATTTTTATTATTAATGAATTATTAAACGATAGCCGATTTTTTTACAAATAATAATTCCATACAGTAATAACTATATTTATCTCGTGGTAAAGCAAAAATTTCATAATCATTTGTTTCTAAATGATTACAAAGTGTCATCACACGATGGAAAAAATCAATATTTTTTTGAATATCGCCACTTGGACGTTCCAACTCTACAACGATTTGATTAGGATAAATGTGTGCTTTCACCATTTCTTCTAAAATTGGTAAAGCAGCACCTTCAATATCCATTTTTAAAACGTCTATTGTATCATGTTGGTTTTCAGCCATTAAAGTTTGAAGGGTTTTACAAGTCGCTTCAAAATATTTTCCTTGATTATTTTCGCTCATTACAGAAGCTGAACCAGCATCATTGGGCAGATAAAATTTTAAAACTGTATTTTCTATCCAAGCTCCATATGGAAAAAAATGAAAATTTCGATGTCCTTTATATTGTTTCATAAAATCAATACTAACAGGCGTCGGATCGTACATAAACAATTGACTATCAAAAGATTTAGCAACCGCTTCATCAAATGATATTTCTGTTAAAATCCCTATTGAATAGATAATTGATTTAGAGTTCAGAGGAATTCGTTTATCTAAATAATAATTTCCAACTTGAATATGTCGATTATCCGTTTTTTGGAAACTTTCTAATAACTCTTTTGTGAAAACCCTTTTTGAGTTAAAAAAATAATGTGCATTATGATGTTTTGCTTTTTTCACAAATCCTTTGTAATGACCAACTATTGTCTTATTAATTGACTTTAATAATGTACCTTCTTTTATTTTTTCACCAACCAGTTTTAACATTTCTGTTTTCTATTTATTAATTCAATCTTCGTTTTAAAACGGAAAAATACATATTTTTTTAAATCAATTCACTTTTTCTAAAACTGCTTCAATTGTTTTCACGGGCAATTGACAAGCATAATTTCGACAAATATAAATTAGGGTTTCTTTTGTAACTGTTTTCCCCTCTAATAAAGGATACGATTGATTTTCCGTTTCAGTTGCCATTAAGACGTAATTCGGAATATAAAACTGTTGTAAGTTATTTTTTAATTCTATCGCATTTTTGCCAATAATCGCTATTTCGTGTATTGGATAAATCAATAATTGTATCGCACTTGCCCAATTAGCAAATGAAGAAGGATATTGCTCAATCGAAACTTGTAACTTTTCCAACATTTTAACGGCTAATTCTTTATACGCTTCTTTTCCAATTAATATACTTAAACGTAATAAATTATGTACCATTGTAGAATTCCCTGATGGTAAAGCATTATCATAGAACTCTTTTTTACGTAAGATTAAATCTATTTGATTTTTCGAAGTGAAATAAAATAAATCAGTCGTTTCATCCAAAAAATTATCCATTACAAAACTTGTCAAGTTATTTGCTTCCTTTAGATAAATTTCCTCTTGAGTAATTTCAAATACTTTTAAGAGTGCTTGAATTAATAAAGCATAATCATCTAAAAAAGCTTCTTGTTTATTCTTTCCATCTTTATGAGTGTGATAATGATAATTTTTTCCCTTCATCTTATTATTAATAAAACGAAGATTGTTTTCTGCAATCTTTAGATATTTTTCATTTCCTAAAGCTGTGTAAGCATTTGCAAAAGTAGTAATCATTAAAGCATTCCAATTCAATAGTATTTTCTTGTCTATTGCTGGTTTAATTCTTTCATTTCGAGCAATAAATAATTTATTTCGGCATTTTGCCATTTGGTTTTTAAACGATTTCAACTCTAATTCATTTTGCTTAACAAAAGTCTCAAAGCTCATTTTTCTATTCAATATATTCGTCCCTTCCCAATTTCCTTTTGAGGTAATATCATAGAAGGCGCAAAATAAATCGGCCGCTTCTCCTAGGATAGATTCAACTTCTGATTTTGTCCAAACATAATATTTACCTTCAATACCTTCTGTATCTGCATCTTGAGCAGCGTAAAATCCACCTTCATGCGATAACATTTCTCGCTCAATGAAATCCAACGTTTCAATAATCGTCTCTCTGTATAATTCCTTTTTTGTGATTTTATAAACATCTGAAAGCAAGTTTACCAATAAAGCATTATCGTACAACATTTTTTCAAAATGTGGAATCAACCAATTTTTATCCGTCGCATATCGAGCAAAACCGCCACCGATTTGATCATAAATTCCACCTCGTATCATTTTATCCAAAGATAAAATCACCTGTTTTAATGCTGATTCATTTTTAGTATGTAGATAATAATCCAAACAAAATCTCAAACTCATCGTATTTGGAAATTTTGGAGTATTTCCAAAACCGCCTTGTTCCTTATCAAAGCGAGTTTCAAAATTTTGAAAAATATTTTTCAAAAAGGTTTTATCAAATATTTCTGTTTCTGATGAATTCACAAAATCATTTGTAAATATTTTATCATCTGCTTTTTCTACATAAGTTGTCAATTTTTCAGCCTGTTCAACAATTGCAGCATACTTATTATCATAAGTATTTGCAATATTCTGTAAAACTTGTTTCCAAGATGGGCGATTATAACTTGATTCTATAGGAAAATACGTACCTCCAAAAAACGGTCGTCCATCTGGTAAAATAAAACAGTTCAAAGGCCAACCTCCAGAACCCGTCATAATTTGAACCGCTTCCATATATATCGCATCAATATCTGGACGTTCTTCTCTATCCACTTTGATACTAATGAAGTTTTCATTCATAATAGAAGCTATAGATTCATCCTCAAACGATTCTCGTTCCATCACATGACACCAATGACAAGTTGAATAACCAATACTAACCAAAATTGGCTTATTCAGTGCTTTCGCTTTTTCAAAAGCCTCATTTCCCCAAGGAAACCAATCCACAGGATTCTTCTTGTGTTGCTGTAAATATGGACTTGATTCATTGGCTAACCGATTCATATATTAGTATTTATAGAAATACAAAAAAAATAGTTTTTTGTTGATTGAAATGAATCATATAAACAAAAAGCAGTTATCGAGTAAATTCGATAACTGCTTTTCCAACATTAAAAATAATATCTTTTCTTAATTTGCTGTTGCATTAAATGTATGTGTTACAGTTGTACCTGCTTGATCTGCTTTGTCGTATAAAACTAAATCAGCAGAACCTGAACCTCTATTTCCTCCTGGACGGAAAACTAATTTCAATTCTACCTCTTGACCTGCTTCTAAAATTAAATCTCTTTCTACAGTAGCTACTGGATAACATAATTCATGATCACAAAGTGCAGTTTCCCAACCATTTGGAACACTAATATTATTACGTAACCAATATAAATTTATTTGTTCTTCTGAAGTATTTTTCACATTTACTTTTCCATTAAGTTCTATATCTGTAGACATTCCTGAAGGAGCCATCTCTACTTCAGTTACAGAAAAACTTGGTCCCGCAGGTGTATCATCTGTCGTATCAGGATCACAAGAATAAATTGTCATACTTACTGCCAATACTAAAAGAGCTGCTAATAATCTAAAATTTTTCATTAATATAGTTTTTGATTTTTTACAAAATATTATTCTTAAAACAATCTTGTTTTGTTATTAAAAACAAATAACTTAGGTAAGGTTTCAAACAAAATTAATAATTTTTATTGGCATAACGTTTCATTTAACATTTTGTATTCTTACATCTCTCTCTTTTGTCGGGAAATATCCATCTTATAATTTTTTTAATTTACAATGTTTTAATTATTACTTTTGCTACCAAATTATCAATTACAAAATTGAGTATCAATGTTAAAAAATTCATTTTACGTTATTTTACTTTCTACAATTTTATTGTCATGTCAAAAAGGTAAAGTAGAAATTCATGATGGTGTTTGGCAAATCATTATTGTGAAATCAGAAAATCGAAACCAAAAACCTGTTGCTTTTTGGATTGAATATCAAGATAGTAACTTCGTTCGTGGTGATGGTAGTTATGCTTTAGATAGTGGAAAATGGTTTATTGATGAGACCGATATTTTATTATTAGAAAGTGATAATGGAAAAGAACGAGATACAGAATGGCAACTAAGTTTCAGAAATGACACCTTAGTAATGGAAGGAACGCCAACTAAATCTAATTCTTACAAACATTCTATGGAAGCAATCAAGGTTGATAAGCGACCATTACATTTCAGAGATCAAGTTATAGGAAAATGGGCTTATGATGAAATTCTTGTTGATAGTATTGCATTGCCAAAATTAGATAATTCTTGGATAGAATTTAGTAAGAATGGTGTTTGGCATTCACAAGCAGATTCAGGTGTTTGGGCTATGAATGCTTACGCACCTATTTTAGATATTAATGATAGAGAAGGGCAACCATTAAATGAATGGTTCGTAGTTGTAACACAAGATTCTATGCGACTAATGAGTACAGGAGAGTTACAACAAGAAGGTTTAGAAGCTAAATTATTAAAAGTAAAATAATATTAACACCAAAATAGAAAGTCATGGAAAATAATTACGTTGCAATTATGGCTGGTGGAATCGGTAGTCGATTTTGGCCAGGAAGTAGAGTTTCTCGTCCAAAACAGTTTTTGGATATTTTAGGCGTTGGTAAATCATTAATTCGTTTAACTTTTGAACGTTTTTTAAAGGTTTGTCCTGTTGAAAATATCTTCATTGTTACCAATACAATCTACAAGGATTTAGTAAAAGAACATTTACCAGAGTTGACAGATAATCAAATCATCTGCGAACCTTCTCGTAATAATACAGCACCTTGTGTCGCTTATACTTCTTTGAAATTAAATAGTTTGAATCCTAATGCAAATATTGTAATTGCGCCTTCTGACCATATTATTTTAGATGAAGCAACTTTTACGAATAAGGTAAATCAAGCAATTAATTTTGCGGAAAATAAAGAAGCATTAGTGACTTTAGGTATTCAACCATCAAATCCGAATACAGGTTATGGTTATATCAATTTTGCCGAAAACGATGAAAATGGTGTATATAAAGTGGTACAATTTACAGAAAAGCCAAACTTAGAGACCGCAAAAAAATTCGTTGAAAGTGGTAATTATCTTTGGAATGCAGGAATTTTCATTTGGAATGTAAAATCAATTTTAAATTCTTATAAAAAGAATGCGGTAGAAATATATGATATTCTTGCTGCAGGAAACGAATTTTATAATACAGATAAAGAACAAGCTTTCATTGATGAAGCTTATCCGACAACACCAAGTATTTCAGTCGATTATGCTATCATGGAAAAAGCAGATAATGTGTATACAATTCCATCAGCTTTTGGTTGGTCTGACTTAGGTACTTGGGGTTCATTATATTTAGAATCTGACAAAGATGACAATAATAATGTTATCAATGGAAATGAAATTCATACAGAAAATGTAAGTGATTGTCTAATTCGTATGCCTAAAGATAAATTATTGGTTGCTAAAGGTTTAGACGATTATATTATCATTGACGAAGAAGATGTTTTGTTAATTTATCCTAAGAAAGATGAACAAGAAATCAAAACAGTTGTAGGAAAAATAAAAGAGCAAGGTGGAAAGAAATTCTTGTAAATTTATATCCTAATTTTATTCAGCCGAGTCGATTTATTTAATATAAGTCGACTCGGCTTTTTTAGTTTTTAAGACTAATTCTTGAATGAAAAATCGAATTGTGAAGATTCTATTATTCCTAAAATAGGGAGCAAGAAGAAGATTTATTGTGTTGGCATTTTAACTACTAACAATTAAAAAAATTAGCACAGAGTAATTATAAATTTCATAAAAAAAGCTCTACGGGTTAACATAGAACTTATGGATTTTTTATGAAAGCACTTACTATTACTTCGTAAATACCTTTTAAAATTGCATTAATTATATGAACAAATCAAATGCTAAAATGTGAAATGCCTTATTCTAATGATGAATAAGGCATTTCAATTAGTGAATCATTTGGAGAAAATGACTTTTCCTGTTTTTATCAAGTATAAATCCCTTAAAGCAATCTAAATCATTTTTA
>CAZEOC010000010.1:0-22398 GCA_964513525.1 uncultured Saprospiraceae bacterium
GGTTTTTCTATTAAGAGTTATGAGGAGTTTTGCAATGTGATTAATCAATTGCAGAATAGTAATTTTTATAAACAATCTTCTATAACCGCAAAAGACTATGTATTAATTAATAAAGGAGCAACAAATAGAATTTTGAATTCTAATCAAGTAAAACCGTTTTTGGTATAGAAAAGTTAAAAGTTGTTCCGATTCCATATTCTGATTCTATCCAAATTTCTCCATGTAAAATTTGAATAATTTTCTTACACATTGCTAAACCAATTCCTGTACCTTCATATTCTTCTTTGGTATGCAAACGGGTAAATAAATCAAATACTTTTTCCTTCTTATCGTCTGCGATTCCAATTCCATTATCTTGAACACTAAAGACAAATCGTTTATTTTCATCTTTGACCGCAACATGAATTTTAGGATCGACATCTTTCTTACGAAACTTAATAGCGTTACCAATCAAGTTCTGAAAAAGTTGACTAATTAATACTTTATTTGTAGTAAGTGTTGGCATTTCATCAAAAGTAATATCCGCATTATTTTCTTGTACACTTACTCTTAAAGTTAAAATAACATCGCTAACAATTTGCATTAAATCTACCTCTTCGGTAGTATACGAATGTTGTCCTACTCTTGCATAATCCAACATTCCGTTTAGCATCGCGGTCATTCTTTCCACGCCGTCAGTTACAAAACCCATATATTCATTCAAAGTAGAATCATCGAATTTTTTCACTTTTCTACCAATCAAACTTGTGAACGAACCAATCATTCGAAGCGGTTCTTTTAAATCATGCGAAACCGCATAAGTGAATTGTTTTATTGATTCATTAGCTTGCTTGATTAATTCACTTTGAGCAGCAATTTCATTCGCAAACTCTAACTCAACTTTCTGTAACTCCATATCTGTTTTAAGGAGTTTGATTTCATTTTCTTTCTCTTTTAAATCATATCGAATTTCTAATTCAAGTGTTTGCTTTTTACGCATTTCTTGATGTAATTCAGTTTGTAAACCATGATATAATTCATAAAAATTTAACGATTTTTCAAAGAAACCAAGGATTTTATATACTTGAGAAAGTAATTTATATACTCGAACTAATGTTTTTTTATTTTTAATGCCTTTACACAGTTCCAAACTCTCTAATCCTTTTTCTAAAGCAGCTTCATATTTTTTCTGTTTAAAATAAATCTCCGCTAAATTAATAACATTCGACTCTACACCAGAATTAATATTATTATTCTCTAAAACAGCTTGAGTCTGTTGAACATATTCCAATGCTTTTTCCAAATCTATATCTGAATATAACTTACTGATTTCATATAATAGAGCAGCTTGTAAATTATAATTTTTTTCATTCTTAGCCGTTTCTAAACCTTGTAAAAAATATTCTAAAGCTTCCTTATCATTTCCTAAATGAATATTCGTTCCACCTAAATTATGGCATAAAACAACATAAGTAAAAGTATCTATTTGATCTAAATAATCATTCAAGACTTTTGAATGTTGCCTTCTCGCTTCTTCATAATTATATAAAGAAGAAAAAATATTTCCAATATTTATCAATGTTCGAGCAGTCATTAATCGAAAATCAATTTCTAAACTTTTATCATGAGATTTCCAAAAGACTTCAAAAGCCTGTTTATATTCTCCTTTAATTGCATGCACAATTCCAATTGCATTCAACGTCTTAATTTCGCCTTCTATATTGTTTAACGAACGGCATAAACGAAATGATTTTTCTGCAATTTCTGCAACTTTTGTAAAGTTGTGAGTTCTAATATTTATCGTCATTACAGACTGGAAATATTCAATTATTAATTCGTCAGGTGTTTCATAATTAATTAATAATGAGACCTCATCACTTAATTTTTCTGCCTTTATTAAATTTCTTTTTTCAATATGTAATTGAACTAAAGTATTTAAAACACCAATTTCTTGATATATATTTTGATTTTCTTGGCTTGAAATCAATGCCTTTTCTAAGATATTTTCTGCTTCGGTAAATTGCTTTTGAAATATATAAATCTTTGCTATTTCAATACAATTAGTTGGATTTTCGAGTTGATAACTTTTAGATTGACTAAATGAATTTAATGCTTTTTGCAAAAAGTCTTTATTAGAATAATAACGACCTTGTTTTCCATAAATTTTACCTTTCAAATGGTATAACTTCCAATTATAGCTTTCCAAAACATCTGAATCTTCTTCAAATGCCTTAGAAATATATCCTAATGCTTTATCAAATTCTTGTTTTGAAAAAGCATTTTCTGAAAGTTCTATTAATTTATTGATGGTTTGCAATTTTTTTTATTCTTTATCGCGTATTTTGACCTTATTAAGGTTAACTTGGTAATTTGACTAATATATACCAAATTTTATTCCATAAACTAACCTAAAAATAGAAAAAGGTGAAAGATTATTTCAATCCTTCACCTTTTTTAACTTAAACAAAAAACATATAATTAATTACCATAATCTGATAAGAATTTAATTCTCATTAAATGTATTTCATCCATAGTTACATCTTCATCTTTCAGAGCTACATAAGCGTCATCTATAGAATCAGTTTCTGCTTCTTTAAAGTAATCTTCAATTTCTTCCATCGCATATTCATCGACATTGTCCGCTAAGTAATAATCTAAATTCACCTTAGTTCCAGAAGAAACAATCATATATAATTCATGATATAATTCTTCCATCGAAACATGATTAGACTCTGCAATATCTTCCAAAGGAATTTTTCTATCAATACTCTGAATTATTGCTACTTTCTTTCCTGACTTATTAACGATTGATTTTACAACAAAATCCTCTGGACGAATAATATCATTTTCCTCTACATAAGCAGTAATTACTTTTCTGAATTTTCGTCCATAACGTAGTGCTTTACCCTTACTTACACCCGTTATATTCGCCATTTCTTCGGTTGTTGTCGGATAAACAGTCGCCATTTCCTCTAATGAAGGATCTTGGAAAATCACAAATGGTGGAATATTTTTATTATAAGCAATTTCTCTTCTTAAATCTTTTAAAAGGTTTAATAAAACCGGATCTAAGGAAATTTCATTATTCGTTGTAATTGCTGTTTTTTCTGCTTCAGCTATTTCTGCTTCAAAATTATGGTTTAATGTAATTTCAAAAGGTCTTGGATTATTAATAAAATCAATACCTTTTTCTGTCAACTTCAATAAGCCATAAGTTTCAATATCTTTCAATAATAAATTATTCAATAAAGCTTGTCGATAAACTGAATTCCAAAAATGCTCATCATGTTCTTTGCCACAAGCAAATAATTCTTTTTCAGTATATCCGTAATCATTCATGATTTTGGTTTGCTTTCCAGTCATGAAATCTACTAATTGTTTTATTGCACAATTTTCTTTCAATACATCAACCGCTTTTAATGCATTTTGCATTTCTGTTTGAACCTGAAGTATCTTTTTAGGAGGATATTTACAATTATCACAAAGTCCTGTCCTATCACAGTCGAATTCTTCTCCGAAGTAATGCAACAAAAATCTACGACGACAAGATGAAGTTTCAGAATAAGCAATCATCTCGTTCATCAGTTGCATCGTCATTTCTCGTTCTGCAACAGGTTTATCTCGTAAGAACTTTTCTAAACGATGAATATCTTTATAGGAATAAAAAGCAATACAATAACCTTCTAAACCATCACGTCCAGCACGTCCAGTTTCTTGATAATAATTCTCAATACTTTTAGGAATATCATAATGAATAACAAAACGAATATCTGGTTTATCAATTCCCATTCCGAAAGCAATTGTCGCTACAATAACGTCAACACGTTCCATTAGAAAATCATCTTGAGCCTTTACTCTCGTTTTTGCATCTAAACCTGCATGATAAGCAGAAGCACTTATATCATTGACGTTCAGCATTTTAGCCAATTCTTCAGTTGACTTCCTACTTTGAACATATATAATTCCAGATTTTCCTTTATGTTTTTTAATAAACTGAACAATCTGACGAATTACATTATCTTTCTTTCCTTTTGGACGAACTTCGTAATACAAGTTATCTCTATTAAAAGAAGACATGAACACGTTTTGATTTTGCATGTTCAAGTTCTTAACAATATCTGACCTTACCTTTGGAGTCGCAGTTGCTGTTAATGCAATAACAGGCAATGAAGATGAAATTTCATCTATCATGATTCTAATCCTCCTGTACTCTGGACGAAAATCATGTCCCCACTCAGAAATACAGTGAGCTTCATCGACAGCAATGAAAGAAATATTCACAGATTTAAAGAATTCTAAATTTTCTTTTTTGGTCAATGTTTCTGGAGCGACATAAAGTAATTTTGTTCGCTCTTTAACTATATCTTCTTTTACTTCTCTTATTTGAGCCTTTGTTAGGGAAGAGTTTAATACATGGGCAACTTTATCAGATTGGCTATACGCTCTAACTAAATCTACTTGATTTTTCATTAAAGCAATTAATGGAGAAATCACAATAGCTGTTCCTTCTAACATTAATGCAGGTAACTGATAACATAAAGATTTACCACCTCCAGTCGGCATGATAACGAATGTATCGTTTCCGCCCATAATACTTTGGATAATTGTCTCTTGATTTCCTTTGAATTTATCGAAGCCGAAATATTGCTTCAATGCAGCATGCAAATTTTGGTTTGTTGCAGTAGTCATTCTAACTTTGTTATTCTATAATTTGACAGAAAGTTTCCTTTCCAAATTTTTCTCTTTTGAATCTATTTTTAACTATTGAAATTAGAAATTCATCTAATCCCTGAAATTAAAGATATACAAAAAACATAACTCAAAGAATAATCTATCGTATTAATTTCAACTTATAACAGAGAATAGACTTAAGCTAATATAGCCATGAGAAGTACAGAATATCACAACTTATTATAATTCACATTTCTTATTTTATTGATTTTTATAATTTGCCAAATATTCTTTGGTAAACTGGTTTTCTTATATAAAATTGTAAATACATTATTGGGAATAATAATATATCAGAAAATATTCCCAAAGGTGTAGAATAAGTTATTTCATCTATGATTTCACTTCCATTTATTGTATTAATTATCCTGTGTTTGTGTCGCCAAGATTTTAAGAAAAAAGGTAATTTTACTCCTTCATCAATAAAATAAATCTCTTTTTCCGTTTCTTTTTGGTCAACAATCAATGCATCCCAATCTTGACTCAAAAATCCTATTCCTAAAGTAATTTTCACTTCATCGCCTTTCATACTGCCATCAAATTGCCTTAAACTTAGTGGCAAAAAAGGTGGTTTTAATGCTAAAAATAAATCCTCATTAAAACCTTCAAAAACTTTTCGATAATCTTGTTTTACTATTGTTGCTATATTAATATTCATAAGTTGAAATTCAATAATTTAATTTTTTCAATTATTCATTATTTTAACCAATAAGTTCTAAATTTGTTAATCAATAATTACAATAAATTAGTGATTCTTTAATTATTAATCAATTCTTCAATGAAGAATATTATGTTTTCAAAACTTATTAATAATTAATAATCTACAGCTGACTGAGAAAAAAATGATAAACGTAGCAATACTTTTTGGTGGAAAATCACCTGAACATGAAGTTTCTGTGATTTCTGCTAATCAAGCAATTCAAGCTTTAAAAAATCATGCACAATATAAAGTGATTCCAATTTATGTATCCAAAGAAGGAAATTGGTACACATCAGAGAAATTAACGGATTTAGCAAATTATAAAAACCTAAAGCAACTTCAAAAAGAATGTCAACGAGTTGATGTTTCTTTTTCTAAAAAAGCTTTTACTTATACGACAACTGGCTTTTTCAAAAAGACAATTGATATCAAGATAGATATTGCCTTTCCAGTATTTCATGGACGACACGGAGAAGATGGTTGTGTACAAGGTTTGTTTGAGTTAATGGATATTCCATATGTCGGAAGTAATGTTTTGGCTTCTTCTACAACGATGGATAAAGTCGCTTCTAAAATGGTTTTGAATGATTCTAATATTAATACATTACCTTATTATTGGTGTTATTCTGATGAATGGCTTTTGGAATCTGAACGTATTTTGGATGAGATTGAGTCTAAATTCAGTTATCCTTTAATCGTTAAACCAAGTGACTTAGGTTCAAGTATTGGAATCAAAAAAGCAGATGACAGAAATGAGTTGGAAGATGCAATTCATGAAGCAGCAACTTATTCTACAAGAATATTAATTGAATCTGCTATTACTAATTTAAAAGAAATCAATTGTTCTGTAATGGGTTCTCATGGAGAAATGGAAACTTCCGTTTGTGAACAGCCTTTAGGTTCTGATGAAATATTAAGTTTTACGGATAAATACAAAAGTAGTAGTGGAAAATCAAAAGGAATGAGTAGCTTAAAGCGAAAGATTCCTGCTGATATTTCTAAAGCTCAAGAGGATTTGATAAAATCAATGGCAAAAGCTACTTTCAAAGCATTTGATTCGGCTGGTTTAGTTCGAATTGATTTTATGATTAATTTGGATTCCGATGAAGTTTATGTAAATGAAATTAATACAATTCCAGGTTCTTTGTCTTTCTATTTATGGCAACATTCTGATATTAATTTCACACAACTTTGTGAACGATTATTAAAAATAGCCATTAAAAAATATAGCGAAAAGGAAAGATTAACTTTTACATTCGACGGAAATCTTTTATCGGAATATTCTAATGGAAAAGCGGGTTCTAAATCCGGTTCAAAGTCTTAAACTCAAACACTTGATGTTAATTTCTATTTAAGGTAAATCAATAAAACAACTAAGTTGAAATTAATTGATTAACCTTGTGTTGAGTTTTGATTGTCTAACTAAATAATAAATATGCGTCAATTATTGATACCATTTATTTGTCTATTATGCTTTAATGCTTGTATCACAGAATCTTCAAATAGTTTTGAAGTTGCTGAGACAGGATTGCATTATCATTTCCATAAACAATTAGATGATATTAAGCCACAAGTTGGCGATGAAGTTCATTATCACATCACCGTTAGAAAAGGAAACAACCTACTAAGTGAGATGAATAAGAAACAATTTATGCCTTTATCTCCAAATAAAAATCCAATTCTACAAGCATTCAAATTGATGGGTTTAGGAGATAGTTTGACAATGGCACTTTTTGTAGATTCATTACCCAAACGAATGACTCAAAAGTTTGATGCTGGTGATACAATGTTAGTAGATTTGAAAATTTTTGATATTAAACGAAAATCAGATATTGATGAGAAATTAGCAGACATGAACGAACATGCCGATAGAGTCAATAAAAATGTAAGAAGTCATATCAAAAACTTTATTAATGGAGATTTAGTTTGTCAAAAAACAAATTCTGGTTTACAGTATGTGATAGAAAAACAAGGGTCAGGAAAAATAGCTGCTGACGCAAATCGAGTTTCCTTACACTACGCAGGTTTCTTAACAAATGGAAAAGAATTTGAATCTACATTTAGAAAAGGAAAACCTAAAGCCTTTTATTTTGATGATAGAACTCAAACAGTGCCTGGTTTCACCGAAGGTTTGCAATTACTAAAAGCTGGTGCAAAAGCAACTTTAATTATACCTCATAATTTAGCTTATGGAGAAAAAGGATTAGGTCCAATTCCTCCTGCTTCTGATTTGGTAATTTATGTTGAAATGTTAGAAGTACATTAAGATTTTTTTAGACCATAAATTAGTGAATCTTATAGAATCATATCATTTTGCAATGAATAATAGATTCTATAAGATTAATTATCAAAAATGTAAAATCTATATTTAATCCATTCCCCATTTTTTTCTAATTTTTAGTCACCTTAAACTAATATAAACTCTTATAATAATCAACTCACTTTTATTTTAATTGCTTTATATTCATTTTATTAGTTTTAATAAATAAAAAAATATAAATTTGATTTCTTAATTTTCAAAATTCCAAATAAAAACTAATGCTCGTTAAAACTTATGGAAGTGCCGTTTATGGTGTTGATGCTCAAACCATTACAATAGAAGTTAATGTCGATGGTCAAGTAGGTTCAGGAATCGGATATTTTTTAGTTGGTTTACCCGATAGTGCTGTTCGAGAAGGTTATCAAAGAATTCAAGCCGCAGTTAAAAACTCCAAACTTAGATTACCTCGATTAAATACAACGGTAAATATGGCGCCAGCTGATATTAAAAAAGAAGGTTCAGCCTATGACTTACCAATAGCAATTGGTATGTTAGCCGGAATGAAGCAAATGATTGCAACAAATATTGGTGATTATGTTATGATGGGAGAATTATCTTTAGATGGTACATTACAACCAATAAAAGGTGCTTTACCAATTGCAATAAAAGCAAGAAAAGAAAAATTCAAAGGATTTATTTTACCCAAACAAAATGCAAAGGAAGCTGCCATTGTTAATAATTTAGATGTTTATGGAGTTGAAAATTTAAAAGAAGTTGTCGACTTATTAAATGGTGATTCTGATTTAAAACCCTTAGAGTTTGATACAAGAGAAGCATTCTTTGAAAATCAGAATATATATGAAGTTTGTTTTTCTGATGTTCGTGGACAAAAAAACATAAAACGGGCTTTAGAAATATCTGCTGCTGGCGGTCATAATGTAATTTTGATTGGTCCTCCTGGTGCAGGAAAAACGATGTTAGCGCGTCGTTTTCCAACGATTCTTCCGCCTTTGAATCTTCACGAAGCATTAGAAACCACTAAAATTCATTCTGTTGCAGGAAAATTAGATAAAAATGCGGCTTTAGTTACCAATCGTCCTTTTCGTTCTCCACATCATACTGTTAGTGATGTTGCTTTAGTTGGTGGTGGCTCTAATCCTCAACCTGGAGAAATTTCATTAGCACATAATGGCGTTTTATTTTTAGATGAATTACCTGAATTCAAACGCCAAGTATTAGAAGTCATGCGGCAACCAATGGAAGAACGCAAAGTAACTATCTCAAGAGCAAAAATTTCAGTGGATTATCCTGCAAGTTTTATGTTAGTTGCCAGCATGAATCCTTGTCCTTGTGGTTATTTTAATCATCCAGATAAAGATTGTGTTTGTGCACCAGGCGTTGTTAAACGTTATTTAAACAAAATTTCTGGTCCTCTATTGGATAGAATAGATTTACATGTAGAAGTTACTCCAGTATCTTATGACGAACTAACAGCAACGGCTTCGGAAGGAGAAACATCTACAATTATAGTAAAAAGAGTAATTGAAGCGAGAAAAATTCAAGAAAAGAGATTTAAAGATTATAAAACTGTTTATGCTAATGCTCAAATGCCAAGACGTTTATTATTAGAAGTTTGTGAAATAGATGAGACAGGTAAAACTTTATTAAAACGCTCGATGGAAAAGTTACAACTTTCTGCTCGTGCTTATGATAGAATCTTAAAAGTAGCCAGAACAATTGCCGATTTAGACAAAAGCGAAAATATTAGCATCGAACATTTAGCCGAAGCCATTCACTTTAGAACGTTGGATAGAGAAGGTTGGGCGGAGTAATTACTTTAAAAATTTAAAATCATTTGCTTAATTCCATTTATCATTTTTTACAAAAAAATAATCTATTAATATCATAAAAATTTGCAACCTAACTAATTTCGGCATATTTTTGATTCAGTTTAGAATGAATTTATATTCTTTTACATTTGATAATATCATCTTACTAATAAACTATTTTTCCCAATCTTTAAACAAACTTATTATTTAAGGTATTAAACTTAACCATTTTTAAAAATGGTTAAGTATTAATATACCTCAATGTTCTTTTAGTAATTATTAACAATTACTAAAATTTCTTTACTTTGGTAATGTATTCACTTATAAATAATTATTTTGATAAAAAGAATTTGGACCTGGTTTTCGTTTTTAGGAACTAAAGAAGGACAAGAGGAAGAAAACTCGTTGACTATTCTATATAATAGAATGGCTTTTTTCTCCACTTCCTTTCTTGTACTATTTAGTTTTTTTCTATTATTCAGTGAAATTGAAATGCTGTTCTTCTATACAACAATGGGAGTTGCTTCAGTTTATGGGTTAATATTAGTATTTAATGGATTAGGAAAAATATACTGGGCTCGTTTTTGTACTTCATTTGGAACTGTTTGCTGGGTAAGTCTTTATCACATATGTTTCGGAGGTTTTATTAGTCAAAGTCTAGCCGTTGGTGCTGCAATTATTATCAATTATGTAGCCTTTAGAAAAAGAACACAATACATGAAATTGTTGTTTGTAATTCATACTGGTGTATATTTCGTAGCACTTATATATAGTATTAATTACGAACCAATTGTAGAACTTGTTGATTATCCAATTGCAAGTTTGGTATCATTTCTTATATCTATGGGTTGGGTTACCGTTATTTTAATTGTATTTCATCAAGAAAGGGAAAAACTAATATCGGATTTAAAATTCAAAAATAAAGCATTGGAGCGAAGTACAACAGAATTAGAAAGATTTAGTTATATCGCTTCTCATGATTTAAAATCACCATTAAGAACAATAGTTAGTTTTGGTGAAATGATTCAGAAAGACATACAGAAGAAAAAATATGATGAGGTAGATGAGAAAATGGACTTTGTTGTCTCTGGTGCAAAACAGATGCATTATATTATCGAAGGTATTCTGGAATTATCACAATTAAAAGGTATTAAAAAAACTAAAAGAAAAGATGTTAATTTAAATGATGTTTTAAATAAAATAATATTAAACTTAGGAGAAGATATAAAACAAAAAAATGCGATCATTCAAACTGGTGATTTGCCCACATTTTATGGGAATGAAGTAGAGTTCTTCTTGTTATTTCAAAATTTCATTCAAAATGCAATGAAATATAATAAAAGTGAACAACCAACTGTAATCATTTCCAATCATTCAACTTATGAGACACTTTCGATTGCATTTAAAGATAATGGAATTGGAATTGATAAAAGATATTTTGATCAAATTTTCGATTTCTTCAAACGACTACACACTAATTCAGAATATTTAGGAAGTGGAATAGGATTAGGCTTATGTAAACGAATAGTTGATAATTATAATGGAACAATCGATGTTGATTCTGAAATTGGCAAGGGAACTTCTTTTACTATTAATTTACCAATCGACCATTCTAACTCACCTGATTATATTCCTTTAATATAATTTCGAGTTATAAATTTTCAATTGATACATTATAAAATTAAATTGTTTCTACTTTAGTTAATACTAATAATTCTATTCGAATATTTCGCAAAATTATTCTTCAAATTGAGTATCTAATTCCTTAATTAATTCTGCCTCGTTTTTATATAATAAAGCATATAAATCTTCTCCATAAACTAATAGAAGTCTTTGGTCCTCAAAACGATAAGCCGTATAAACTAAAGGAGAAGCATCAATATACTTCTGAATTCGTTCATCTGGAATACCTTTATATTTCTCGATTCCTTTTTGAATATGTTTCCCTTGAACTAAAATTTTATCCACTTTCATATAAGCAAAGATATGTTTTGTCGCATTGAATAGAAACAATTATCTATAATCAATTTGGACTTGTCTAAAATAATCTGATAATCATCGTTTGATATACTATATTGAGGTTTTAAAATTGAGGAATAAAAAATATTAAATCATGGTTCAATTTAAAGACTTCGTACCGAATATTAAGAAAAACTTTCTATTAGCAAATGAAACAGAAACTTTAAATTCTACTTTAGAAAGAATGAATACTTGGATTCGGCAAAATGAAATGATAGAAATTATTAATATCGAAACAGTGGCTTTACCCAATATTCATGGACGATCAGAAGAAGGTAGTGAAGATCCTGAGTTATCATTTCAAGAATATAAACCTGTTTGGTATCAATTTTTCAGAGTTTGGTACAGATAGTGGTAAAAAAGCAACCAATCAGTATATAAAACTGTTAAAATTTAAAATATCAGATAAAAAAACTAAATTAAACTTGACTTGCATTATTTTTTATCTTATAATTGTAGTATTACTTTATTTAATTTATTAATTAACACTATAAACATTTTTTACAATGCAAAATTCAATCTCGAAAATTAAAGACTTCCACAGTAAACAAATTATTTCAAAAGAAATGCAAGACCGTATTAAAGGTGGTGCACATGATGAAGATTTAGATGGAATTGATTTCGCTTAAACTTCGTTTTTTTTTGAAAAAAACAATCCCAAGTCAATTTATTTGGCTTGGGATTTTTTTATTAATAAAATTACCTTTTGATAGGTTTATAACTCATACTTCTTTTATCAATTCTCATTGAATTATTTTCTAATCTCTTAAAATAGGACATGTCATACAATGTGAGCCACCTCTTGCTCTTGACAATTCACTTGAAGGTAAAGATATAATTGTATTTTCAACATCTTCAGGTTTTATTTCTCCAGCTTTAAATGCTGCTAACAAATCTTCTGCTTTCACAACTTTGTAACCCATTTCTTCAAAAGCAGCCGCTGTTTTATAGTTTCTATCATAAGACAAACCAACACCTTCTTTGAGCATTACTAAATTACAACTATCCGTCCATTGTTCTCTTGCATCATAAGGTGCTTCCCCGTTTCCACTTAAGATAAAATCCATTTCAGGATGAATCTCAGCTTTTAAAAATCCAGCTACTGTTGCATAATTCGTAATTTCATCTGTATCATGTCTATGTACTTGAACATTTGCAGAAATCCCATCTACTACTAATGGTTTGAATGCAGCAAAATGATTCGCTTTAATATGTGTGAATACTGTATCTATATGCATCCAAGAACGAGCTTTAGATAGATTTACTTGCACGACATTTTTTACAACATTCTTCTCAAATAGTACTTCTTTCAATAGTTTAATTCCGTAAGCAGTTGTTCGTTCGCTACAGCCAATCATCAAATAATCTTGATTGATAATCATAACATCTCCTCCTTCTACAGAAACTTGTTCTCCTTTTCGAGATGGCGGAAATTTATCAATTTCATTCAGGTTAATAATTCGACTTTCTTCTTTTAATTGTTTAAAAATTGGATTTGCCCAAAAGATATATCGAGTCAAAAAGTTTTCTCTATACCTCGCTTCTTTCGCAGCTTTAGTAATAAGTACATGATTATTAATCGTTACCGCAATATCTCTTGTAAATAAGAAATTTGGGATTGGGTCAAATAAATATGCTTCTTCTGCTTCGTAATAACCCGTAATTAAAACTTCTTTTAATTCCTTAATAGACAACTCTAATAATAAATTCCTATCTCTTGTTGGCAATTCTTCGAAATCCGCAATTTGATTAATAATAAAAACCCTTTTCTCTTCGTCTGCAGCCAGTGCTTCTTCTAATAAATCTTCAATTTCATATACATTTTCCTTCCCTAAAAACATTTTCAAAACATCAGTAAAAATATCATGTTCTTCACGCATTTTTGGTAAATACACAATATCATCGAATAATAATTCTTCTGCTCTTTTAGGAGAAATTCTATCTATTCCCTCATCTGGACGATGAACAATTACTTTCCTAAGTGTTCCTATTTCTGAACTAACATTTATCATTTTTAATAGCTTTTTATTATTTATGGTTTCGGTAAAGGTAGTATATTTTTGAATTTTGATTTAACCTAAATTAAGAATATCAACCTTTTTATTCCAATATCGTTTCTAAAAGTAAAAAACTTATGAAACACAATATAGACTTATTAAAAGTAATACAAAATACCGCTAAAAATAGATTTGAAATCAAAATCGATGAATCAACTGGAATAGCAGAATATATGATTACAGCAGGTAAAATAGTTTTAACTCATACAGAAGTTCCAGAAGCATTAGAAGGAAATGGAATTGCAAGTAGATTAGCAAAATTTGCGTTTAAATACGCAAAAGAAAATGATTTGAAAGTCTTACCACTTTGTCCATATATGGCAGCTTTTGCACGAAAACATCCAGAAGTTCAAGATGTATTAATTGATAGTTTTAAAGTATAAATAAAAAGTCCACTTGAAATTAGATTTCAAGTGGACTTCTTTATCTACAAATTGACTCTGTATTTAACAGCCTTCTAATCCAAAGAAGAATACAAATTCTTGTTCTACCTTCTCCCCTTTCTCATTAGTTGCTGGAGACCATTTTTGAGGCATTTTACTCACCAAATCTACCAAAGTCGCATCAACCGAAGCATAACCACAAGTTGAATTCAATTTAACATCTTTAACTATTCCTTCCTTTGAAATAGTAAAACTAACTTGTCCAGGTTCAAGTTTATCTCTTGTAATAATAGAAACAGCTTCCTTAGTACTTTCCTTTAAATAATTAATCAATTCTTCTTCTTCATTTCCATAACTTGCTTCTTGTTCAGGAATAACCGTGATATAATAAATCAAATGAGTTTGATGACGGTCATTTAATATATAATTCGTCTCACCATAATTTCCATGAACATAGAAATTAGTAGAATAATCCGCTGTTTTTAATAATTCTAATTGAGCGTCATTAAATATTCCTTCCTTACCTAATTCTACAACTTCCTCACGATTTTCTTTCAAAATAGCAACCTTTGAAGAAGAGAATGTTTCAACATATTTTGTAGCTTCTTTAGGAACAATATCTTTTATCGACTTCGCATTAAGCAAATCTTTTTTTGTAATCGTCCACATGAATCTTGAATCCACCTTATAAAGTAAGTCAGGCAATTCCATACTGGCAAAACTACTTGTAAAATCATTTTTGAAAGTACCTGTTGATTCTGTACAAGCCACTTCTTCCTGATTCCAATTAATAAAACTATAAGCTGTTAAACTAAACGCTAATAAAACACTACTTAAAATTAAAACACGCTTTTTCATATTAATTATTTTTAGGGAATAGAAAATAAATAAGCTACCCAAATTTTGCGAAGTTATTTTTTATTCAGACGATGTAAAAAACGCAGACATAGCCGTAGTTACGGCGAGTATTTTTCACGAAGTATGAATGAAAAAGAACGAGTAAAATGGGTAGGTTATTTATTTCCTGTTCCCTTAATTGATTATTTTTCTCAAATGTATTGAGTCAAAATAATTATAGCATTATTCTAATTGTAAATTAATGTAAATGCTTTTGTAAAATAATTTAAACAGATGAATAATCTATCATTCAATTTGTTTAATAGCCATAATTCCTGCTAACCAACCCATTGGAATATAAGCCCCAACTATATCTAAAATGGTGAACCAAAGCGGAGAAGGTAACATCATTACATTAGCAATTCCTCCAAGTAAGAAAAACGCTCCAATTCCAATAGCAAATTTCATTTTATGCGTTGCAGCAATTCGAGCGGTAAAATAAGCACCAACCAAAGTACCAATTGCATGAGCTAAAAATGGAAAAATGAAATTTTTTGGCGTAAACAAATGCATATTTGCTTTCAAACTTTCCATATCACTTAAATCAATTCCTTCTGGTGGCGGAATAATCGACGGACTAATCGTAATCAATCCCATATTAACTATCATTCCGATAAAAATTCCTGCTATTACAGCTAAAACATTTCTAACTATTGGATTCATATTCTTATTATTTTATAATTAATTGATGAATTTCAAGATTAAATGTAGCAATTTTTCTCAATATTATTATCAATAAAAAATGTGAAACCGAATTTCTCGATTCCACATTTTAAGTAATGATAAAATAATAAGTTGACATTTTTGATCAGGAAAATTCTAGTTTACACGAGGCTTTTTTGTAGAAATAGTATTACTATTAATAAAAATAACGAAGTGTAACCGGAAATGTATCAATCAAAAATGATAAGTTATTTTTTTATCATTACTTAAAGTATTTTTTCTAATTAACAGATTTTATTAATCTTTCGTAATAAGGTTTCATAACCTTTTTAGGGCTTCTATCTATTTTAAAAATCCCCCAATGTTTTTCTGGCTCCAAAATATCAGGCGAACCTTTCCAATCTTCATCAAAAGCTTCAAAAACAAAAGTAATAATCCCTTCTTCCATACTCCAATTCACTAAATCATGATAATAAATAGCTTGTAAATCTTCACTTACATTTTCAGGATTTATTCCACGACCATTCGAGTTTGTAGCCCAGCCAGCCTCCGTTATCATTACTGGTGTATCAGGATATTTATTAGCTACCCCAAAGTAGTTTTGCTTTGTATATTCCAAAGCTTCATGTATATTTTTATATTCCCAGACAGGATACGTATGAATAGAAATAAAATCTAACTCTTCAACTAACGGTGCCAATTTTGTATGCCAAGGCACATAGTTTTCACAAAAAGTAACAGGTTGTTTTGCTCCCTTTTTGACCATTCGAACATATTGAATCATTTTATCAACAGAAACAAGATGATCTGTCCATTCAACTGTTGCTTCATTTCCAACTGCTAAACAAATAATAACATCAGAATATTGATTCGCATAGTTTATTAATCTTGTAACTTCTTGAAGATTCTTTTTCTGATTTTCTTCTATTTCTGCTTGTGTATAAATACCGCCTCCCCATGGACAGCCGAAATTATTCATTTCACCTGTAATATAAGCACCAAGCATAACTTGAAAATCCAAATTTTCATTTTTAATCACTTCTAAAACAATCTCAGCATGTTTACCACAATCATATAACCGAAGATATTTCCAATTACCCTGAAGTATTAATAAATCCTCTTTGATCTCTTCATAAGTAGGGTAAATCCCTGCATCTGGACTTTGTCCAATTCTATATCCAGAATAGCAAATTGCTCTTCCGAAATCTATATTAATTTTTTTATAACGATCCATATCTAATCTATTATCTAAAGTTTTGCAAATTTTGAATTCCCATCTTTATCCCAAATCCCCCAATAAGCTCCAACATCGCCCTCATCACCTACTTTCCAAGCTTCATCAAAACTTGAAAAATACATAATATCAATTGCTTCTTCTTGACTCCATTTTTGTGTATTAATGAAATAACGCTTTGCATTTTCAAAAGAAGGTTCAGAAGCTTCAAAATTTGTTCCATGACTTGGCCAGCCTGTTTCTGTAATTATTACCCTTTTACCTTTGCCTGCATTTACAGCAGTTTGGTACATCGTTTTCATATATAATAAAGAATAATCTATATGACAACCTTCCCAAAAAGGATAGCAATTAGCGAAAATAACATCACAAGCAGCAGTAATAGCAGGACGATTTCTAAACTCATAATACGCATCCACATACCCAACTTCTATATCAGGCAAAGCAGTTTTTACTCGATTAATATAAGCTAATAATTCTGATTCGGTAAGTTCTTTTCGGTATAAAACCTCATTCCCAACAGCTACTAAGTCTGCATGCCCCGCCTTTGCAACTTTAATTAAGTTTGTAATTTCCTTTTCATTTAATTCTTTATCATCACTCAACCAAGCGCCAACCATAACTTTTAAATCATTCGCTTTTGCAATTTTAGGAATGAGTTCATTTCCATCCGTGCAAGAAAAAGTACGAACCCATTTAGTATATTCTTTAATGATTTTTATGCGTTTTAAAATTTGTTCTTCATTAATAATATCGCCTGGTTCTTGACCCTCTTCGTAAGAACTAAAACAGACTCCATGAATACCTTTCTTCAGGTGTTTACTAAATAAATCTGATAACTCTTTCTCCGAATAAATGGATGTTTGTCCACCAGCAAGTGACATTATTTTTTCCTTTCTTATTGACATTATTTTATTTTTTAAGATTTTCTAAACAATTTCCCTACTCCTATTCATAAGACTTTCCGAATCAAATCTAATGGACAATTGTTGTATATTTGATTTAGTTATTTTTACAAAACAATTCAAATATAAATCATTTCACTGAAATAAGTGAAAAATAAAAAAATGTGAAACCGAATTTTTCGATTCCACATTTTTCAATTTATTTAATGTTACTATTCATAAGACAGATGTCAGATGTTTTGAAATATATTTTCTGACAATCGAAGAAGGTCTGACAGCAAAGTGGTCTAATTTCTGACTTCTTGCTGAATAGTTACTAATCTTTACAATCTATTTTGCCCAATAATCAAAAACTAAAACATCTTCTAATTCTGGTTTCAATAATTCTACAAAAGCTTGATGTGCTTCATGTGGCAAATAAATATCTCGTCCAGATTCACTTTCAAAGGTTACTAAAAAACAATGCGTAAAGTCTTTATCCAATCCTTCTGGACTATTATTTAATCCCCATTCAAAATCCTTAATTTCTTTGATTTTTGAAGGCAAAGCAGCAAACGCAATTTCTATTTTTTCAATATTTTCAGCTGTTGCTGTTTCTTTGAAATTAAATAAAACGACATGACGTAATTTCTTTTCAATCACTTCTTCTTGTGCTTCAACTATTTCTTGTATTGAATTATCTGTTTTTGAAGTACAAGCACTCATCAATAAAAACACAAGTAAAAGGCAGTTAATTAATTTCATATTTTATCAGTTTAGGACTTTAGTGAAGCATAAAGAATAAGTTCGACATTTAAACTTGCTCTTTTCAGGATATTCTTCATTAAAAATACTCGCCATAACTACGGCTATTCCTGCGTTTTTTGCTTCGACTATCCTAAAAATAGACGGCGTTTAAAAAGTCGAACTTATTCTTTGCACTTCACTTAGTATAAAAATCATCATTGAGTTTTTTTGTGTTGCCGTGTTGTCGTAGTATGAACGACAACACGAAAAACTTTAAAGAATTACTTTCTTTTAGTCCAATCACAAAAACGTTAAAGAACAGTCAAAATATATTACATATGTTAATCTAACAAAGTAACAGAACCAACTTTCCGAAGTGTTCCACCTGAATCTTCCATTCCTTCCCAGTTAGAACCATCTATAAATGTTGCGTTGACTTTCCAGACATAAGCGCCTTGTGGCATTAATTGTCCATTATACATTCCATCCCAACCTTCAAGCGGCACACCGTTTTCATCTAAAACATCAGATGACCAAAGTAATTCTCCCCATTGTGAGAAGACTTCTACTCGATATTCTTCTAATCCAACACCAATTGGTTTAAACTCGCGTACTTCACCAATTCCAACTCTTGGAGAAAAGGCATTTGGTACAAATAATCCTTTAAAGAAGGTCGGTGCAATTTCTAAAATAGTCGTGTCTTCACAACCAGTTGCACTAATAGCTGTCAATTGTACTTGACGTAATCCGTTGTAATCATAACGATGCTGTGGATTTTCATCTGTACTACTTCCGCCATCTCCAAAGTCCCAAATATAATTAGTTGCTCCAATAGATGTATTCGTAAAGTTATACGTTCCGGTTGGATTAGTTCCATTTACTTCTTCCATAATGAATGATGCAACTGGTGCTTCATCTACAAATACTGCAGATGGAATGAATAAAGTATCAAAACATACATTATCTAAAGAAGCTACCATCATTACATCGAATGTTCCTCCATCATTATAAGTATGGATTGGATTAGCTACTGCTGCGCTATCTCCATCTCCAAAATACCAAAAGAATAAAGTAGAATTCGTCGAAGTTTGCGTAAACTGAACAGTTAATGGTTCACAACCATTCTGTGTTTCTATCTCGAAATCAGCTGCAGGACCAGGAATTACAGAATATAAAATCTGTGCTGTATCCGTACAATTAAACTGATTTTGTGTTGCTAATGTAATCGTATAATCTCCTAATTGATTGTAACTAATCGTTGGTTCTGTCAAAGTTGAGAATTGACCATTTCCAAAGTCCCAATAATATTGCGTTGCACCTTGTGATGTATTTGTTAATTCTACATAATCATTCAATCCACATTGTGAAATTGCACTTGGTGTAAAACTACTTGTCGGACTTGGATAAACAACAAAATTCACAACTGTTGTATCATCAAAACATCCGTTTGCATCTGTCGCAATCATATTAACAATATAATTTCCAGTTGCATTAAATGTATGTGATGGATTCTGTAAATTAGATACATTTCCATCTCCAAAGTCCCAAGAATAGAATATCGCACTACTACTTGAAGTATTTGTAAAGTTAACTTCCATAGGGAAACAACCGCTCAAATTATCAGGTGTAAAGTCTGCTGTTGGAATTCCAAATACTTGAACTGTAGAAATCGTATCTATTGCACAAGCAAATCCAACTGAAAAACCTGTCATTGTTACAGTATAAGTCCCTGGCGTTGTATAAGCATGAACAGGATTATTAGCCGTAGAAGTATTACCATCACCGAAGTCCCATAAAACACCTGCTAATACCTGTGGAGAAGTATTCGTAAATGTAAACGGTGCATCTTGACATGCAAACGGTGCATGTGAGAAGCTAACTTCTGGCTGCGGATAAACTGTAATAGTCGTCGAAGCAGTATCAAATCCACAATAGTTTTGTACATATTGGTACACTATAAATGTTCCTGCGGAATCAAATTGATGCGAAATATTTGTCGCATTTGCTGGTGGACCTGCTAAAGTATTTCCATCTCCAAAGTCCCATGTAACGGTTGAGTTTGGTGTCGCCGAACTTGTAAAGTTCACTAATAATGGCTGACAACCAATCGTTGTATCTGCATTAAAGAATGCATCAATCGAACCTGGTTCTGCTATTACTTGTATCGTGCTTACATCACTTCCACAACTATTTGTTGCGGTAAGCGTAATCGTGTAAACTGTATTCGTATCTACTGTCGTAAAGAACTGTGTTGGTGGAATAGAATCTGTAGAGAAGTTTCCGTTTCCGAAATCCCATAAGAACGAAGTCGGATTACCAGTCGATGTATTACTAAAGTTAACTGGTAATGGTGTACAACCGTTACTTAAGTCAGAACTAATATTTACAACTGGTTGAGGTAATACAAATACGGTATCTGTGAAGGTTAATGCTCCACAACGATTTGTAACCGTTAAATTCACAATATAAAGTGTATCGTAAGTTCCTTGTTGGAACGTAATTGTACCTGGATTCGCTAAAGTAGAAGTTTGTCCATTACCAAAGTCCCATAAATATTCCATTTCTAAACCTACACTCGTATTCATAAAGGTAACTGGAAGTGGCGCACAACCATTATCTACATTCATTGTAAATGATGGCGTTGGTAATTCATAAATTTCAATAGTTTGAATTGTCGTATCTGGACAACCTTCTGGACTAATTCCAACTAACATTACTTGATAAGTTCCTGCCGTATCATAAACATGATTTGGTTGGAAGAATACCGAAGAATCTCCATCTCCAAAGAACCATTCATAACTCACTACATTCAAATCAGATGTATTCGTAAAGTAAACTGTATCACCAACACAAGCAGTATCAACTGACATTACAAAATCGATATTTGGTAATGGACTAATCGTTACCATTTTCGTATCAGAGAAGAAACAACCAGAAAGTGCATCTGTATAAGTATAAGTAATAAATACCGTATCATCATTTGCTGCTAATGGCTCAAATAATCCAGTTACACCATCAATAATTCCTGAACCTGACCAAACACCACCTAAAGGTAAATTACCAGAAAGGTTGATTGGACCTGATTCTAAACAAGTATTTTCATCTGGTCCTGCTGTCGTTGCTGTTAAATCAACTACCGTTATTTCTAAAGAATCAGACTTAACACAAGATTCAACTCCTTGAGTATAAATAATTTGATGTGTTCCGCCACCAGTAATTGTTGGGTCAAATACACCAGATGAATCTACACCCAAACCTGAATAATATCCACCTAATGGTGAATTTCCTACTAATTGAATATTACCACCATCAATACAAACAATTCTATCTGGACCTGCTTTTACTGTATCTCCGTATATTACATTAATATCTAAATCATCAGTATTCACACAACCAAAAGCATCTGTAAATGTGTAGGTAACTGTATAATTCCCAATTCCTCCAGCTTGACCTGTATTAAATGTTCCAACTGTCGGATTCATAATTCCTGTTCCAGTCCAAACTCCTCCAAATCCTATTGGTGAATAATTCGTTAATTGAATATCATTCGGGAAATCACAATAAGTTACCGTTCCTCCAGCATTGACAACTGGTAAAGGTTTTACATCTACTTGTTTTGTATCTGTACTAACACATCCAGTAACTGGATCCACATAGGTATAAATCACAGTATGTAAACCAACACCAACTAATTGAGGATTAAATTCACCTGAGAAACTATCTACAACACCTGCACCTGACCAGAATCCATCTAAAATAGACGCTCCAGTTAAGAATAAGGAAGTCGCATCTTCACAAACATTCTGAACTACTCCTGCATCAATTGTGATTGGAGTACCAACATAAACAATTTTTTGATCCGTTTTCTCACAAGTACCTGTTCCATAAGTATAAGTAACCGCAAATGTTCCTGCACCAGAAATAGCTGGATTAAATGTACCAGAAGCAGTATTCACACCTGTTCCTGTCCAAGTTCCACCTAATGGCGAACCGCCTAATGTAAATGGTAAATCATCTA
>CAZEOC010000011.1:0-21891 GCA_964513525.1 uncultured Saprospiraceae bacterium
CAGCCGATAGAAATTTAGACATGCTCTTAATTACAAGGACATTTTTTTGTTTGATCATTTATTATGAGGCGATAGTTAATCATTTCTATCACCAAACTTAGTAATACCAGCATCTTCTAACATAGAAAGATATTGTAAATCGTTATTTAACCATGCATTCTGAATATTTACTAAAGTTGCTAAATATTTATAACCAAAGCCTGAAGTTCCTAAATTCAATTCTAAATCTAAATTGCCATCAACAACTAATTCTCTAATTACATCTCTGTAGTTTTCTCTTTTTACAGGTGTAATTCCATAACCATCAGGTCCACCTTTCTCTACAAAATAATTATGTTTATAATTTCTACGGTTAATTCCTCTTGTTTCTAAAGCATAATAATTATAAAGTGTAATACTTCCTTCAACTTCTCTTTGCAAGAAAACTTCTTTAGTTCCTGCTCCTTCTCGAGGTATTAATTTACGAACATAGTTGAACCAATGAGGTTCTAATTTATCCGTATATTTATTATATCGTTGATATTCAAAAGCATATTCACTAATTATACCTTGTTTTGGATAGAATTTTTTCTTTTTTCCTTCTTCGTTATAGAAAATTACTACTTCTTCATTATAAGTCGGATTTAAGAATTGAATATCTCCATATAAAGTATCATTATTAGAGGAAAGTACTACAAAACCTGAATAAATTTGCTTCTTAGTCTTTTGAGCATTAGTCAACTTCTTTTGAGCAAATGTGAAAGTAGTTGCACCTAATAAAATCACTGATGTTAATAATGTAAATTTTATTTTCATAGTTATTTTTGTTTCTAAGTGTGTGATTTTCTTGTTTTATCACAATATCTCAGGAAATATATATGCTAACAATACAGTAAATTTACGAAAAGTATAAAAGAAAATTAGCACATTATTGATGTGATTACACTAAAACAAAAATCATGCTTTTTTTTAATAAATACTTTCTTGATGCTTAACTAATTACATACAAATTAAAAAAAGTTATGAATAATTTATATGTGAATTATTAAATTAATGTGACATTGACACCAATAAATTTCTATTCAAAATAGATAAAATCAATTTATTAATGAAAAGATTGCCTTAACTTTGTGCTATGAATGTATTTACAGAAGTTTGGTATTTATTATTAAAGGATTTTAGACTTGAATTTCGTCAAAAATATGCGATTAGCGGTATTTTGTTGTACGTTTTATCTACTGTATTCATTGTTTACTTAGCATTTGTCCAATTAAACCCAAGAGTCTGGAATACCTTATTTTGGATAATTATCTTATTTGCTTCTGTAAATGCTGTGACGAAAAGTTTCACTCAAGAAAGTGGTTATCGGGCTTTATATTACTATTCCATAGCGAATCCTTTGGCAGTTATTATTTCTAAAATAATTTATAACACCGTTTTATTAACTGTTATTACTTTTCTAACCTTTGGTTTTCTGAGTTTAGTCGCAGGAAATCCGGTGAAAGATATGCAGTTATTCGTCATAACGATGCTTTTGGGAAGTTTGGGTTTAGCGATTACATTGACTTTTATCTCCTCTATTGCGGTAAAAGCAAATAATAGTGCAACATTGATGGCGATTTTAGGTTTTCCTGTCGTCATTCCTATTTTAATGACTTTAATTAAATTATCAGCGGTTGCTTTGAGATTGATTCAAGACACGAGCTATGATCAAGATATACTGACTTTAGTTGCTATTGATTTGATATTAGTATCTATAGCAATCATTTTATTTCCATTTGTTTGGAGAGATTAAGTTGAAAAATACGATAATAATAAACTAGAAAAAATGAAAAAACATTGGTGGAAAGTATTAGCAGTTTTGATATTGCTTTACGTTTTTATAGTAGGTTTATTAGCTCCTTTAAATATTGGGATAACAAGTTCTACCCCAACTTCTGTCTCAACGAGTGAAACGGTTACTTTGGATGTTCAAGGTTATAATACCTATTTCACAAAAGGCGAAAATAATGCTTGGTTAAAATTAGATTCAGCGAATGCTATTTGTGCAACGAATATTCAAGTAATTGATGATGTTCAATTAAAAATCACTTATCAAATACCAAATGATTTACCCGTTTCAGATGCAAATGCTCCTGTTACACTGATTGTTAATAATACTGAAAAAGGATATGCGATTTATCCAGATGCTTTATCAATCAAAAATTCAGATAAAATTGATAGTACAAATACGGCAAATTGGACTTGTGATAATCAATTATTATCCGAAAATAATGATTTCGATTATCCTTTTCGAAATGTTCTTATGGAAACCATTCGTAACTTATATTTTCATGTTCCTTTTTGGTTCGGGATGATAATTCTCTTTACAGTTTCTATGGTTTATAGTATTTTATCTTTGATAAATCCAATGGATAAAATATATGATATAAAATCAGTTGCTTTCATTGAAGTTGGTTTATTATTCGGCTTTTTAGGCATTATAACTGGTGGAATTTGGGCTCAATTCACCTGGGGAGCATTTTGGAGTTTTGATATTAAACAAAATATGTCTGCGATTGCATTATTAATTTATATGGCATACTTTGTATTAAGAGGTTCTTTTGATGATGAACAACAAAAAGCTCGTTTGGCTGCTATTTATAATATTTTTGCCTTTGTTTGTTTAATACCGCTATTATTCGTTATTCCGCGTATGTACGATAGTTTGCATCCTGGAAATGGTGGAAACCCAGGTTTTGGTGGAGAAGATTTAGATAATACGATGAGAATGGTTTTTTATCCTGCTATAATTGGTTGGACGCTTTTAGGAGTTTGGATAGCAAACTTAATCGCCAGAGTTGGGAAAGTAAAACAATGGTGGATTGATAGTTTGGATTAAAAATATCTCAAAACACGTATTTGGAATAAAATTCAATAAATTTTCATTTTTTTAAATAAATATTTGGTAATAATATCAAAATTATTCTTTTAATTTGCTATTTCATTTTAAGAAATTAGCAAATGACAACTTAAAAATAGAACAATGTTAAATATATTCAAGAAAGTACCTTTAACAATTTTAGCACTATTGCTTGTCAATACAATTGCAAATGCTCAGTCTTACGCAGATTTTGAAAGAAGTATTGGAAAAATGTATGTCGTTGTAGCCGTAATTATAGCTGCATTTATAGGTATCGTTTTATTCCTAATTTACTTCGAACGTAGAATTAGTAACATAGAAAAAAACTTAGATAACTAAATATTGAATCAAATACACGAAACTATATATTGATTATACCATATTTTATATTAGACTCTATTCTAAAATAAAGTCTATTTAGTACAGATTAACTACCATATTTTATTCATTACAAAAAAATGCTATGTCAAAAGGAAATGGTTATAGCTTCTTCGAAAGTGTTGAAAGAAACTTCGATAAAGCTGCTGCCCACACAAATTTACCGAAAGGTTTATTAGAACAAATCAAAGCCTGTAATGCCGTTTATCAGATGAAATTCCCTGTTAAAATTGGTAACGAATATCAGGTAATTGAGGCTTACAGAGTACAACATTCTCACCACAGACTACCAACTAAAGGTGGTATTCGTTATGATATGGGTGTGAATCAAGATGAAGTAATGGCTTTAGCAGCTTTGATGACTTTTAAATGTGCCATTGTAGATGTACCTTTCGGAGGTGCAAAAGGTGGTGTGAAAATTAATCCAAAGACTTACACACCTCGTACACTTCAGAAAATTACACGTCGATATACAACAGAATTAATTCGTAAAAACTTTATTGGCCCTGGTATCGATGTTCCTGCACCAGATTATGGAACAGGCTCACGAGAAATGGCTTGGATTGCAGATACTTATGCTACGTTTAAGCATGGAGAATTAGATGCAGCAGCTTGTGTAACAGGAAAACCTGTTAGTCAGAATGGTATTCAAGGACGTACAGAAGCAACTGGTCGTGGTGTATTTTATGGTTTAAGAACCGCATGTTCTTACAAAAAAGATATGGCTGCTTTAGGTTTAGAACCTGGCATCGAAGGTAAAACAATGGTCGTTCAAGGACTTGGAAATGTTGGTTATCACACATCAAGAATTTCTATCGAAGAAGGTGGCGTTAAATTAATTGGCGTTGCTGAATATGAAGGTAGTATTCATAAAGCAGATGGAATTGATATTGATGCTTTAATGAGGCATCGCAAGGAAACTGGTTCTATTTTAGATTTCCCAGGTGCGACCAACTTACCTAATAGAGAAGCAGCATTAGAATTAGAATGTGATATTTTGGTTCCTGCCGCTTTAGAACGTCAAATCACTATTAAAAATGCTGCAAACATAAAAGCTAAAATTGTAGCAGAAGCAGCTAATGGTCCTGTAACTCCAGCAGCGGAAGAGGTTTTATATGCTAAAGGAATTATGGTTATTCCAGATATGTATATTAATGCAGGTGGTGTGACTGTTTCTTATTTCGAATGGTTAAAGAATTTATCTCATATGCGTTTTGGTCGTATGGAAAAACGTTTTGATGCTAACTCTTACGAAAAATTAGTAAGTTTAGTTGAACAGATGACAGGTAAAAAAGTTAGTGATAAAAGAGAAAGAGAATTATTAACAAGAGGTGCAGATGAGATTGATTTAGTACGTTCTGGATTAGAAGAAACAATGATTACTTCTTACGAACAATTTCATAATATCTATAAACGTCGTAAGAATATTACTGATTTGAGAACGGCTGCTTTCGTTTGTGCAGTACAGAAAATAGGTAGTGATTATATCTCTTTAGGTATTTTCCCTTAGAAATAGATTTTTGATATTAGACCGCTTTTATAACACATTATTAGATGAATTATTATCATAAAAATACTGTATAGAAATAAAGCGGTCTAACTTCTTATATTTAATATTTTTTCTGCCAAATATTATTTGTCTTTATTGAAAAATTTAATACTGTTTCGAAATTTTATTTTTATATCAAGTCTTAATGTATTACATTTGCTGCATTGAAATAAACCTAACAATTCTATGATTGTAAAAACAAATTTTATAGTGATATAATTGGATTTTTTAACATTTATTAAAATTTAATGTAGGTTTTTTCGATAATTACTTGATAAATATTTTTTTTTATCTATTTTTGCCATTAATAAAATTACTTAGTTTGATTTCAAAATTAACTAAGTAATCTATTTCGATAGAACAGCATTACTAAAAGAAATAATCTAAAACAAAAAATATTATGAATGTAGCAGGAAATAGCGCTTCAAGACTGGATAGAATTGATTTGCGTATTTTAAAAATCTTGCAGGATAATAGTAAAATTACTAACCTTGATCTTTCTAAAAAAATTGGACTTTCTCCCGCTCCAACTTTGGAACGTGTGAAAAAATTGGAACAATCAGGAATTATTCAAAGTTATCATGCACAAGTAAATCCAACTTCTATTGGATTAAGCGTAAAAACTTTTGTTTTGGTATCTTTAGCTTGGCAAAAAGAAAATGCTTTAAATCATTTTTTAGATAAGGTTAAAGACATACAGGAAATAGTTGAATGTTATATTATTACAGGTGAGGCGGATTTTTTAATGAAAATCGTTTGTAAAGATATTCCAACTTATGAGAAGTTATTATTCAAAACACTTTCTCAAATTGAAGAAATTGAAAGATTGAAAACTTTAATGACTTTATCAACTGTTAAAGATTCTAAAGTATTACCATTCAAATATGAGCGATAATTAATCTCCTCAATATTGTGAAATTAAAAAAAGCGAAAGGGTTTACCTTTCGCTTTTTTAATTTTGAGATTATCTCCTTCTAAAACAAATCAACACCTAAATAATTATGTGGTGTAATTACTCGTAATTCAGCCTTAATCGCTTCTGAAACATCTAAAGTTTCGATAAACTCTTTAATATCTTTTTCCGTAATTGCAGCTTTTCCTCTTGTCAAAGCTTTCAAGGCTTCATAAGGTTTTGGGTAAGCTTCTCTACGAAGAATATTTTGTAAAGCTTCCGCAACAACAGCCCAATTCTTATCTAAATCAGCTTTTAATGCCGCTTCATTTAATAATAGTTTATTCAAACCTTTCAAGATAGACTTTGCTGCGATTAATGAATGCCCTAATGGAACACCAATATTTCTCAAAACAGTACTATCTGTCAAATCTCTTTGCAATCTTGAAACTGGTAATTTTTGCCCTAAATGAGCAAAAAGTGCATTTGCAATTCCTAAATTTCCTTCAGCGTTTTCAAAATCAATTGGATTCACTTTATGTGGCATTGCAGAAGAACCAACTTCGCCTTTAACTACTTTTTGCTTGAAATACTCCATCGAAATATAAGTCCAAATATCTCTACATAAATCAATCAAAACAGTATTAAATCGAGCAAAACCATCAAATAATGCAGCCAAATTATCATAATGCTCAATTTGCGTTGTGAACTGTGAACGCTTCAAATGCAAACGATTATTAACAAAATTATTCGCAAAACTAACCCAATCAATATCTGGATAAGTTACTTTATGTGCATTAAAATTTCCCGTTGCACCACCAAATTTAGCAGAAAAAGGTACTTGCTTAATTTGTGCAAATTGAGCTTCTAAACGTTCCACAAAAACCATAAATTCTTTTCCTAAAACCGTTGGAGAAGCAGGTTGTCCGTGTGTTTTTGCTAACATTGGAATATCTTTCCAGTCGTTTGCAAATTGTTTTAATAAAGCAATCATCTCCTCAAAAGCAGGATAACAAACGTGTTCCATTGCATGTTTTAAAGATAATGGAACGGAAGTATTACTCACATCCTGAAACGTTAATCCAAAATGAACAAATTCTTTAAACTCACTAATTCCTAATTTATCAAATTGTTCTTTGATAAAATACTCCACAGCTTTGACATCATGATTGGTTACTTTTTCGATGTCTTTAATCTGTTGTGCATCTGCAACACTTAAATTAATTGCCACTTTTCTTAAGTCAGAAAATTTTGATTGGTCAAAACTTTCTAATTGTGGTAATGGAATTTCACATAAAGCAATGAAATATTCTATTTCAACATAAACTCGATATTTTATTAATGCGAATTCTGAACAATAAGCACTCAAAGCCTCTGTTTTAGAAGCATAACGTCCGTCAATCGGTGATATAGCTGTAAGCATATTTTGTAATTAGTATTAGTAAATAAGTAATAAAATTTATAAGATAAATCGCAATGTTTTACCTATTATTCATTCATTAAGCGAACGATTTGTCAATGAAGTAATCGTCAATAAAATCCAACCAATGATAAAAAAAGTACCTCCAATTGGTGTAATTGGTCCTAAAAATTTCCAATTTTCAATTCCTAAAATATCTTTGCAGGCTAATAAATATAGTGAACCTGAAAAAAGTATAATTCCAATTAAGAAAAAGGTATTAATCGAATTTAGGCGTTTTATAGGATTTTTCTGATTTAATAAATACACACCAAAAATCGCAAAGGTATGATAATACTGATATCTCACACCAGTTTCAAAAGTTGCTAATTGACTTTCTGAAAGCAAGTTTTTCAAACTATGTGCGCCAAAAGCACCTAATATCACTGCAATTGCGCCTAATATTCCAATTATTGTTAAAGAATTTTTTTGATTCATATATATTTATTACTATTATATTTAACAGAGAATTTATTATAGAAAGTAGTCAATAGAAAATATAAAATCTCGAATAAAATTCATCCTCTTTCTACTATTTAGTATCAATGAAGAGAAATAAATTTGGACAAAGATAACGTGAAACAAATCGTAACGAAAAAGAATAGCTTAATTTTAATCATAATCAGTGTAATTATTTTATTGGTCGTTTTTATACCGAGTCAATTAAATAATAATGGAAACACTAATTCTGAAACGGAACTCTTTTCTGCAGTTCCAACGGATGCTGCTTTGATTTTAGAATGGGAAAATTATGAAGAACTAAAAGCTAAACTAAAGGATAAGATTTATGGTGCTGAATTACAAGATTTAATTTTTGCTAAACAAGTTATCTCAGATTTTAAAACGTTTGATAAATTATTCTATCAAAATGACCAAAACTCTGCCTTTATTAAAACAGGTAAAGTATTGGCTGCAACTCAAATAAGTAAGGCACAAACTTCTGATTTCCTATACATTATTAAGAATCAAAATATTGAGATTGATTTGATTAATTTCTACCAAAATTGGTTAAAAACAGAAGGAAAAGCAAAAACATTCGTCAGCGAAAAAAGAAGTGTATTTGAGTTCAACCTTAGTCAAGATGAGCAGATTTCGGTTTGTTTTACAAATAATTTACTACTAATTTCTAAACATACTTTTCTAATTGAAAAAGCAATCTTACAGATTGATAATCAGGATAATATTCCAAAAAAATTAGACTTTAAAAAAGTTAGAAGTAAAACTGGTTTAAATACAGATTTAACGGTTTATATCAATTTTGAAGCTTTACCAAATTATCTCTCTCAATTTGTAAAACAAGATTATTTTGAACCTATTAAGGCGTTTTCAAATAAAGGAACTTGGGTAGGTTTAGATATTAATCTATTAGAAAGCAATTTTGATATTAATGGCTATTTTTCAATTAATCCAAAAAACAACTTTTTAAAATCTTTAAAAAATGAGCAATTAACAGATAGTATCGGAATCGCTCAAATTTTACCTGATAATATTGCTTTTGCAATGAATTTTAATAGTCGGAATATCCAGAAATTCGTTGCTAATAAAAAAACAATGACTAATGAATTTCAGAATTATTTTTCTGATTGGTTAGGAGAAAGTATCACATTTGTTGTTTCAGAATCGACGGATAATCAATTAGAAAAGTATCAGTTTTTGATTGCTGAAGTGAAAAATTATGATTTAGCGAAAGAACAATTAGAACAATTAGCAAATGAAAATGGACATTTAAATGATATAAATTATCCGCCACATCAATTTAAAAATATCATTTTAGAAAATTTGTTTGAACCAATTTTAGGAAAAGAGTTTTCGCCAATTCAGAATCCATATTATGTCATCATTGATAAAAAATATATCATTTTTGCAAATGATGCAAAGGTGCTAAAAGAAGTTGTAGAAAAGATTGACTTTCAGCAAAATTTACATCAAAGTATTAATTATCAAGAGTTTATAGAAGATATGCCCAAAGTGTCAAATTTATATTTTTATCTAAATTTTGCAAACACTTTCCAAGTCTTTAATGAAGTTTTAAATCAAAATACTGGACAGTTATTACAAGAAAATTTCAGGGTTTTATCAAAAATAAAACCGATAGCGATGCAATTGACGCCTTATGAAGATTTATTGGTAATTAATATGAAAGCGAATTTTGATGCAAAAGGAAAACAACCAACAAGTGTGATTTGGCGAAAAGAATTAGATGCAGAAGTCAGTATTCCTCCAAAAGTTGTTAAAAATCATAATGATAATAGTTCAGAATTAATCGTTCAAGATGCGACTAATAAACTTTATTTATTAAATACTCAAGGAGAAATCTTGTGGAAAAGGTTATTAGCAGGAAAAATATTATCTGAGATTACACAAATAGATTATTATGATAATGGTAAACTACAATATCTGTTTAATACTGCTAATCAAATTCATCTGATAGATAGAAATGGAGAAAATGTAGATAACTTCCCAAGAAAATTAGCTGCAAAAGCGACAAATGGTTTGACGGTTTTGGATTATGATGGAAAGAAAAATTATCGAATTTTTGTTGCTTGTGAAGATGGAAATATTTATGGTTTCTTAAAAAGAGGCGAACCGCTAAATGGTTGGAGTCCACAATCTAATATTGGAATTGTCAAGCAGCCAATAGAACACTTTGTTGTAGATGAAAAAGATTATTTAGTTGCATTAAATGATACTGGATTATTATATGTTTTTCAGCGAGATGGACAAGAACGAGTCGCTCCAACTAATCTTAATTTACAAGAGCAATTGATTTATTCAAAACTATATTTTGATGATTTAGATACCAACTCAAAACGAGTTGTCGTAATGGATATCAAAGGAAAAGCATACGTTTCTAATCTTCGAGGTGATTATTTTAATTTAGATATGAAAGTTGGAACAGATAAAGATGTTCGTTTTTGTATGGTTGATTTAATTGGTACAAAACGTAAGGATTATATAGTACTTAGTGGACAAAATTTAAGGTTAAACTATTATGATGAAGATGGAAAGTTTAGACATCGATTTTCTCAAAAACTTCCTGCCAATCAAGATGATATATTTGATATTGAATTAAATAATCAACCATTTTTAGGCACATTTTCAACTGAGAATAATCAGATTTTCTTGTTAAATAAAAATTTTAATATTATCCAAGATTTTCCGCTTGCAGGTTCTACCAAATTTGAGGTTTCTGACTTTTTTAAAGATGGAAAAAATGTATTAACTGTAGCCAATAATAATATGATTTATGCTTACCGTTTATCCTTTTTAGACTAAGAATTGAAATAAATTTCAATTTTAATGAAAAATTAATCTTCACAAGTTGACAAGTGGTAATTTTTCATAGATATTTGCACTTTAAATACACCATAACTTTAAATATAATAATGAATTTTAACAGAACAGATTTAGAACAATTCAGCAAGAAAGGAATCATGCTTACTCAAATCGAGGAACAATTAACCAATTTCAAAAATGGGTTTCCTTTTTTTCAATTAGAAAAAGCTGCTACAATCGGAAATGGTATTCAAAAAATTGAAAACCAATTATTGGCAGATATTACTGCTTACTACGACAAAGCATCTAAAAATATCCAAGTTTGTAAATTTGTTCCCGCTTCAGGTGCTGCAAGTAGAATGTTCAAAGCATTGTTTGCTTTCATGGATAATTATGATGGTTCTAAAACTGCAAAAGCAGAATTTGAAAGCGACCAATCATTTTATTCACTTTATAATTTTATTCATAAAATTGAAAATTTTGCTTTTTACAATGATTTAAAAGCTGCAATTGCTGCTGATAATTCATCAATTGATGAATTAATTAAATCAGAAAAATATGCACTTATTGTAGAATATTTATTGACAGATAAAGGCTTGAGTTATGGAAGTTTACCAAAAGGACTTTTGAAATTCCATGCTTATGAAACTGAGAATAGAACACCAATCGAGGAACATTTAGTAGAAGCAGCTAATTATGCAAAATCAGCTAATGATAAGGCTTTCTTACATTTTACAGTTTCTCCTCAACATAGAGAAAGATTTATTGCTGAAGTAGAAGCAGTAAAAGAAAAATATGAAAACGCTTTTAAAGTTAATTTTGATATTTCTTTTTCAGAACAAGAATCTTATACCGATACAATCGCTGTAAGCCCTGACTTGACTGCATTTAGATTGGAAGATGAAAGTATTTTATTCCGTCCTGGAGGTCATGGTGCATTGATTGAAAACTTGAATCGATTGACCGCTGATATTGTTTTTATTAAGAATATTGATAATGTCGTTCCTGATAGTTTAAAAGCAGACACTTATTCGTATAAAAAAGCAATTGGTGGCGTTTTATTACAATATCAAACACAAATTTTCGACTATTTATTTCAGTTAAATAGTAAAATAACTCCTGAGTTAATTCAAGAAATAATTCAATTCTTTGAAGATAAATTAAGTACCGTTTTTTCAGCAGATTTTAAGACAAAAAATGAAGCTGAACAAATCGCTATTTTACGTCAAAAGCTAAATCGTCCGATTAGAGTTTGTGGAATGGTAAAAAATGAAGGCGAACCTGGTGGCGGACCTTTCTGGGCACAAAATGCAGATAATTCTATCTCATTACAAATTGTAGAAAGTTCTCAAGTAGATGAAAATGATGCTTCGCAAATGGAAATTATGCAGAAAGCTTCTCATTTCAATCCAGTAGATTTGGTTTGTAGTTTAAAGAATCATAAAGGTGAAAAATTTGATTTATTAAAATATCGTGACCCTCAAACTGGTTTTATTACTGAAAAGTCGAAAGACGGAAGAGAATTATTAGCTCAAGAATTACCTGGACTTTGGAATGGTGCAATGGCAGATTGGAACACAATTTTTGTTGAAGTTCCTTTAATTACTTTCAATCCTGTAAAGAAAGTAAGTGATTTATTAAGAGATGAACATCAATAGAATATTCAAAGAAATCGAGTTGTGGTATAAATTCTACAATTCGATTTTTTTTGCTTTCGTTATTTTCTTTATTATCGGATGACCGAAAACAGCTAATAAAATTATTACCGCACCAATATAAAAATTCGGAGTTAATTCTTCGTTCTCATTAAACAATATAATTGCCATAATAATCGCATAAATTGGTTCAAGACTAATCGTCAAATTTGCAACAAATGCTGATAAATACTTCATTACACGAAGTGATAAAATAAATGCTAAAGTGGTACAAACTACTGATAGTATTAATAAATAAACTATATCTTCCCAACCTTGTGGTAAAAAAGTAGCATCTTCTGAGAAATAGAAATAAACAGGAATTACAAAACATAAAAACGCCCAACCGCTACTCAATTCGATTGCTGTCATACTTACAGCATCCATTTTATCAACTATTTTCTTATTCATAATTGAAAAAACACAAGCTAATAAAGCGCCAATTATTCCTAAAATTATTCCAGTAACATATTCTAATTTCACGGCATTTACGATTAAAAACATTCCAGGAATAATTAATAATCCAAGTCCAATTTCAGATAATTTGAATTTTGACTTCGTCATCAAAGGTTCTAAAATTGAAGTAAAAAAAGTTGTAGTAGAAAAAGTAATTAAAGCAATGGATACATTAGAATATTTGATTGAACCAAAAAAACAAACCCAATGAACCGCAACCAAAAAACCAATAAACATTAAATGTCTAAGAAACTTTCTATCTACTTTTTTAACGGCAGTTCGAATCGTTTTTATGAAAAATAGAAAACTTAAAGAAGTTAAAAACATTCGCCACCAAACTAATGGTAACTCATTCAAAGAAATTAATTTTCCTAAAATTCCTGTGAATCCAAATAGAAATACAGCAAAGTGTAATTCTAAATATGCTTTTTTAATATTATCCAATTCGTAAATTTTATTGTGCTAATAAAAAATTGTTGTGAAAGTAAACTTTATTCTTTTATAGTTTCTAAATTTGATTATAAAATCAGAAACTAAATTCATTAATTTGCATTTTAGTAGGTAATAAACTAACAGTAAAAAATTAAAAAATATTAAAAATAAAAAATCATGGCAATTAAAGTAGGTGATAAAGCACCAGATTTTACATTAATGAATGAGGAAACAAAATCAGTTTCTTTAGCAGATTACAAAGGCAAAAATGTTGTTGTTTTATTCTTTCCTTTAGCTTTCACAGGCGTTTGTACAACTGAATTGTGTACAATGCGTGATGATATTTCAACTTATCAAAATTTAGATGCTGAAATCGTTGCTATTTCTGTAGATTCACCATTTACATTAGCACAATTTAAGGCACAACAAAGCTTAAACTTTCCATTATTATCAGATTTTAATGCAACAATTTCAGAGGCTTATGGTGCGAAATATGATGAATTTGTATTAGGAATGAAAAATGTTTCTAAACGTTCAGCTTTTGTAGTTGATAAAGAAGGAACTGTACAATATGCAGAAGTTTTGGAAAGTGCAGGTGACTTACCAAATTTTGATGCAATTAAGTCTACATTAGAAAGTTTATAAATCGAATTGCGAGATACTCGTGATACACACAATGTAAATTTTTAAAGGCAATACTTCGTTTTGAAGTATTGCCTTTGTATTTTTGTGGAACGTAGAACTTGTATTTTAGTTTTACTATTAATAATAGATGTTTGTCGATTGACTATTACACCAAAAATTAAGATTATGATTCGGTTAAATGTAAAAGAACAAGAAGATGTAGATGTACTGGAAGAAGTTCTGGAAGACACTGGAAATATATCTCATCTGATTGTTTATAATGATGATTTTAATACATTTGACTGGGTAATTCGATGCTTAATGGATATTTTGAATCATACCGCTGTACAAGCAGAACAACTTTCTTTATTAATTCACTTTAAAGGAAAAGCTACGGTTAAATCTGGACCAATGTCTGAATTGAAACCATTAAAAGATGGTTTGGTTGATAGAGGTTTATCGGCAGTTATTGAAGGTGAAAAAGATGATGAGTAATTAAAACATTGAGGATTCAGTAACTAATTAAGTAAGATGACCAATCAAAATTAATGCGTCTTTGAATTACAAATATTACGTTTTCAATTTATCTGACTTAATTTTTATTCATAAATAATTTAGAAGAATAGATTGAAACATTAGTTTCAAAATACGAAAAAATATAAATGTACTGGCTGCCTGATAATGAATTAATTTTCCCTGACCCACAATATGCTGATGATGAAGGTATCGTTGCACTTGGTGGTGATTTATCTCCTGAAAGATTAATTTTAGCTTATTCTAATGGGATTTTCCCATGGTATAATGAAGATGAACCAATCATTTGGTGGTCTCCAAATCCACGATTCGTATTATTGCCAGAAAATCTAAAAGTATCTAAAAGTATGCGTCAAGTCTTACGTCGAGAAACTTTTAAGATTACTTTTGATACAGATTTTGCAGCAGTTTTATGGAATTGTCAACAAATCAAAAGAACTGGTCAAGATGGCACTTGGATTACGGATGAAATGTACGATGCTTATATTCGATTACACAATTTGGGGTTGGCACATTCTGTGGAAGTTTGGCAAGATGAAAAATTAGTTGGTGGTTTATATGGAATTGCTTTAGGGAAATGTTTTTTTGGAGAATCTATGTTTGCAAAAGCAAGTAATGCTTCCAAAGCAGGTTTTATTACAATGGTTCAAAAATTAGAAGCACTTGGTTTCGACATGATTGATTGTCAAACAGAAACCGCACATTTACGAAGTTTAGGAGCAAATTTTATTGATAGAACCGATTTTTTGGATTATCTAAAAGTAAATAATAATAAGATTACGTTTCAAGGGAAATGGGATTTTTGATGAATGACGATTAATTAAAAATGGCAGGAAAAAATAAATTAAAACGATTTGCGGAGATTGCAGAATTACCAAATGTATATCAAAATTATAATATTTTGAAACCAGCATTAACGGGTTCTGACAGAGAAGATATTGATTTGAAAGGAAAATGGAATGAACTTCATTTTAAGAATGAAAATCCAATAACTTTAGAATTGGCTTGTGGAGGGGGAGAATATACGGTTGCTTTAGCTGCCAAATATCCAAATCGAAACTTCATTGGAATTGATATCAAAGGAGCAAGAATCTGGAAAGGTGCAACGAAAGCGATAAACGAAGGTTTAGAAAATGTAGCTTTCTGTAGAATTCGAATCGAACAGTTAAATTTATTTTTTGGTGAAGGTGAAATCGATGAAATTTGGATTACTTTTCCAGACCCTTTTTATAAAAAAGTACGTCGTCGTTTGACGCATCAAAACTTCTTAAAACTATACAAAAATGTATTAGCAGAAAGTGGTAAAGTTCATCTTAAAACGGATGATGATATGCTTTATGAATTTACATTAGAAGTATTGGAAGAAGAAAAGTTACCAATTACTTATCAAAATGATAATATCTATGCGAATCCTTTGTATCACGATGATTTAGAAATCAAAACGACTTATGAAGGAATGCATTTAGAAAAAAATAAAACGATTAAATACATTCAATTTAGTTTTTAATTTTGGTAATTCCTGAAAGGTGAATTTAGTAGTCAACGAACTAAACTCATCTTTCACTTTTTACCTTACACCAGATTCAAAATGCAGCAAAAATTATTCTTCGGCGCTTCCTTATTTTTTGTTATCGCATTTCTATCTAACTTACCAGCAGTACTTACAATCTCAATCATTAGTTTTCCGGTAATTGCACTTTTAGGTGGAAATTATCGTGAAAAATGGCAAAATTTCAAATCAAATAAAGCCTATTTAGCAGTAACAACTTTGTTTTTTATTATAGCTTTTAGTGGTTTATATTCTGAATTATCTTCTTTCTATTGGGATAGAGTTCGTGTTGCCTTACCTTTCTTAATTTTACCAATTGCCTTTTCGAGTTTGCCGAAATTATCTACCAAACAGATACAACAATTCTATTATTTCATGATAATGGCTGTTTTTGTAGTTTCCGTTGGGACTTTCATAAATTACTTATCTAATTATACTTTTTTGAATAATGAATTGAATCATGGACGACCAATTCCGACACCAATTCATCACATTCGATATAGTCTTTTATTAGCGTTTACCATTGTTATTGGATGTTGGTTGATTATTAATAAAGTCATTTTAAAATATAAATGGGAACGTTGGATTATCATTGGAATTACTATTTTTCTATTCGTTTGGTTACATATTTTATCAGTTAGAAGTGGAATTGCTGTGCTTTACGTTACCTTATTTTTATTGAGTTTACAATATGTGTTCAAAACTAAAAGATATGTTTTGGGAATAAGTGTAATGCTAACTATCGCAGCAGCGCCTTTCATTGCTTATCAAACGATTGAAAGTTTTAAGAATAGAATCACTTATGCAATTCACGATTTTCAAAACTTCCAACAAGGTCAAGTTAAAAACTTCTCGGATGGAGAACGCATAGTTTCTTTACAAACAGGTATTGAAATTGGAAATAAAAATCCACTTTTCGGTATTGGAATTGGAAACTTAAGTGAAGAAATCAAACAAGTCTATGCTGAAAAGCATGAAGGATTTGAAGTAAAACGACCGCATAATCAATTTATATTTTTCTATGCTGCAATTGGTATTATAGGAACTCTCGCTTTTTTAATTGCTTTTTTAACACCACTTTTCTATCAACGAAATTATAGCGATGAATTAATTATAGCTTTTCATATTATTGTCTTTTTATCCTTCATGGTAGAAAATACAATCGGAACAGCAATTGGAACAGCTTTCTATAGTTTCTTTTTATTATTTGTAATAACGAATAGAACTATTCGCTAAATAAAAGCACATAAAAATTTATCTAAATCAGATATATAAAGTCAATTTTACTGTCTAAAAAAATACAAACACAAAATTATTACTAATCTCCGTCCTTTTATTCCTCTTCAAATAATAATCAAATCGTAGATTAGATTATCAAAAATCAATATTCATTTCCCATAAACTTATTGAGCAGAAAAAACTCAAAATTAATACAAGAATAATTTATTATAAATTAAACGATTAGAACTTATATAAGTCAAAGTAAAAATCAAACCAATCATATTAATGAAGAACTTATATATCACACTTTGTTTAATCAGTTTAATACATTGTAATTCAGCAACTTATGCTCAAACACCATTCAACTGTACTGGTGATTTTTATACAACATTATATGATAACAGTGGAAGTGGTGGAAATAATATTTCTTCATTGAACAAAATTTCAATCAATGCAAGTGGAAATGCCATATTTACTACTATTAATAATTCTATTCCAATTAAAATTAATGCAGTTGGTTATCGAGTAACAGACAATTTCATTTATGGAATAGATCCGAGTGCTCACCAACTATATAGAATTGATGCAACAGGAACATCAACCTTATTGACGACACTTCCGTTAACAAATAACTTCAATTATTCTTCAGGTGATATTACGCCTGATGGTAATTTTTTAGTAGTTCTCGGCGGACCATCAGCGAGTGCAAACACAGAATTATCTAAAATAGATTTAACCTCTCCAACTTATGCAATTACATCGATTCCTTTAATAGACGGGTCAACAGGAAATGTAAATACCTCTGTAAGAATTACGGATATAGCTTTTAATCCAAATACTGGAGTTATTTATTTTTATGATAATGCTTCAAAAAAACTGATGACCGTTGATATGAATACAGGTATTATCAATACCGCACAGTATCCTTCAACAACAGCTTTTATGTTCGGAGCATTATTTTTTAGTTCCTCAGGAGAACTTTGGGGTTATGGAAAATCAACAAATGGAGGAGTTCAAGATGACCTTTTTAGTATTGATACATTAACGGGAATTACAACTTTTATCGCTACAGGTCCAGGTGCTAACGGAAATGACGGCTGTTCTTGTCCTTATACAATTGATTTGCAAAAACAAATTGATAGTGATACGGTAAGGCAATGTGAATCTTTCAATATCGTTTATCCAATTCTGAATAATACAGGAACCGCACAATCAGGAATCGACTTTGTAGATACTTTACCGAATGGTTTCATTGTCCAACAAATAGTCAATAATCCGTTTGGAGGAACAGTAACTGGAATTGGAACAAATCAATTGAATATTAATGGTATAACTGCTCCTTTAGGCGTTGATTCTTTAATAATAACAGTAAGTGCTGCTCCATATTCATCTGGTCTTTTTAGTAGTTATGCACACTTGAATAACTTACCAACTTATATTGGTGGTTCAATAATTTCTGACAATCCAGAAACCTTTCAAACAGATGATCCGACTTATATTTATGTTGAACATCTTGATTTAGGTGAAAATATTTTAGCTTGTAATAATACATCCGTTATTATAGGATTAAATCCTATTCCACCAATTAATGGAACAAACTATCTTTGGAATACTTCTGCGAATACACCAATGACAACGGTCAATCAAACGAATGATTATATTCTATCCATTTCTAATGGAATTTGTGTTTCTGCTGATACGATAAATGTTACTTTTATGGACACAGAAGCTGATTTAGGAAATGATACTTCTTTTTGTGTTGGCGATAATATTATTTTAGATGCTTCTTTTCCAAATATTACCAATTATCAATGGCAAAATGGTTCAACGAATTCTACTTTTAATGTAACTAATGTCGGTACTTATATCGTCACTTTAACAGATTCACTCAACTGTACAGATAGTGATACAATTGTGATTACCAACTATCCATTGACGCAAGTCAATTTAGGAACAGATTTGATGTATGTTTGTGATAGTAGTACATTTACGATTTATCCGAATTACACAAATGGCAATTTTCTTTGGCAAGATGGAAGTACAAATTCTACTTTCACAGCAAATAGTATAGGTTTTTATAATATTCAATACACTGATATAAATACTTGTCAAAGTTACGATACGATTGAGCTTTTTGCACCTCCAATTCCTATGATAAATCTTGGAAATGATGCGACTTTATGTCAAAATGATTCTCTAATTTTAGATGTTTCTCAAGGAGATTTCAGAAGTGCTTTATGGTCTGATGGTTTAACAGATTCTATCCGAGTTATTAATGATAATATATCTGCAACTTATTCTGTAGAATTTACAGATACTAACGGTTGTGTTGCTTTTGATACTATTTCGATTACTTACATTGATGTGTTTACACAATTAAGAACAGATACTTCGATTTGTCATAGTGATACACTCACGATTGACGGAACACAACCAAATGTAACTTACCTCTGGAGTACAAACGAAACAACAAATACCATTCAAGTCAATCAAGATACAATGTATTGGCTTCGCTTGACAGATGTAAACGGTTGTCATGGTTATGATACGTTTAATTTAGCACATCATCCAGTTGCAGATTTAGGAACAGACATTGTTTTCGTTTGTGATAGTTTATTCGTACCACTTGAACCAACTGTTACGCATGGAACTTTTCTTTGGCAAGACGGTTCTACGAATCCTACTTTCATGCCACCAGGTCAAGGTATATATTGGGTAGAAATTACAGATACAAACAATTGTTATAGTACAGATACTGTGAATTTAATTCCAGTTACAAGTCCAATTACCAATATCGGATTAGATACAAATATTTGTTTTGGGCAGCCATTAATTTTAGATGCAACGACCAGTTTTATTCGTGATTATTATTGGAATGATAGTTTAGGAACAAATACTTTTAATGTTATTGAAACGAATCAATACATTGTAGAAGTGATTGATAGTAATGGTTGTAATGCTTTTGACACTGCAATGGTTTGGGTAAATAAAGTCGTTCCAGATATTGGTGTCGATACTTCGATTTGTGATTTATCTCAATTATTACTTAATGCTACACAACCAAATATGGTCAATTATCTATGGCAAGATAATTCAAATAATACGACTTTCCTTGCCGATACAGGTTTGTATCACGTAACATTGACCGATACTTTAGGTTGTCAAGGTTCGGATTCTATTTTCATTTCTTATCGACAAATAGCTAACCTCGGAGCAGATAAAACATTCATTTGCGACAGTATTACTTTTAGTCTTTCGGCAAATATTGCTGGCGTTTATCAATGGAATATAGGCGAGGTTGATTCGACTATTATTAATAATCAAGAAGGAATTTACTTTATCAATATTACCGACGAAAAAGGTTGTTTTAGTTCGGATACAATCGTCGTCACTCAAGTTACACATCCAACAGTAGATTTAGGAGTTGATAGCAATTATTGTTTTGGACAAACGTATTTATTAGATGCAACAGAACATTTTGTTCGGGCTTATCTGTGGCAAGATGGAAGTATCAACAATACGTTTTTGACTAATTCGACTGGTTTATATACTGTAGAATTAACAGATAGTTTTGGATGCAAAGCCCAAGATTCTGTAATGATTTGGGTGAATGAAGTCATCGTTGATTTAGGGAATGATACTACAATTTGCCATGATGCGAATATCATTTATAATGTTACACAACCAAACATGACTTACTCATGGCAAGATAATTCAGCGAGTCCAATATTTGATGTAAATCAAACTGGAACTTACTTTGTGACCTTGACAGATACGATTAATTGTACTGGTTCTGACACAGTTGTCATTAGTGAATTTCCTGTCATTGATTTAGGAATTGATAAAGTATTTAAATGTGATAGTTCGACCTTCACCATTTATCCAAATCTTCAAACTGGTAGTTTTTTATGGCAAAATGGTTCAACAAATTCTACTTATATAACGACTCAACCAGAAACGATTTCGTTAACTTATGTGGATGCAGCAAATTGTGTAAGTTATGATACGATGCTTTTATTTGCACCTCCTACTCCACCGATTAACTTAGGAAATGACACCATTCTTTGTGAAGATATATTATATAATATTTCTATTTTTAATACTGTTGGTCGTTCTTACTTATGGCAAGATGCTTCTATCAATGATAATTTCACTATTTCAGAAGCTGGAAAATATTATGCAGAAATAACAGACACCAATGGTTGTACGAATTCTGACACTATTCTAATTGATTATTTTTTAAATTCTAATTTAGAATTAGGAAATGATACGGTTATTTGTGAAAACATAAATTGGCAAATCAATTTAGATGTTGAAAATGCAGCTACTTATGAATGGCAAGATGGAACAACCAGTCCAAATTATACGATTTCAAGTCCAGGAATATATTGGATAACTGTTCAAGATTTCAACAATTGTATTATAAGTGATACGGTAATTGTTGGCGTTGAAGCGACACCAAAAGAAATATTGGGTTTACCAACCGATACAACAATTTGTAAAAACACCACTTTGCAACTCAGCGTATTCTCACCAAATGCCACTGATTATTTGTGGGAAGGTGAATCCGCATTTTACAATCAAAACGATATTACAGATACTACATTTTTGGTAACTTATCCTGGAACTTATCAACTTACAGCAAGTAATCGTTGTGCAGGGATTACACAATTTGTAGATGTTACAGAAGAAGATTGTGGCTGTTATCCATTTATACCAAATGGTTTCACACCAAATAATGACGGAAATAATGATGATTTCCGAGTTTTCTCAAACTGCATTATTCAAGATTATGAAATGACAATTTATGACCGTTGGGGAAATTTATTATACCAATCAACTGATATAAATTCGGCTTGGGACGGAACAGCAAGAGGACAAGAATTACAAATTGGCGTTTATGTTTGGCAAATGCGTTTTTCTGCTTTAAACGAACAAGGCGTTTT
>CAZEOC010000012.1:0-21812 GCA_964513525.1 uncultured Saprospiraceae bacterium
CTACAGTAGTTGTTGCAGCTAAAATAGTTGGTTCTAATACCTCAATACTATCAACTGTAAAACATAAATTAACATCAGTTACAGTAACATAATGCCAACCTGCTGCTAAACCTGTTACAGTTGCAGTCGTTGTTGTTCCATCAGACCAAGCATAAGTGAAACCACCGTTTCCACCTGCTGCAGTTACTGAACCTGAACCATCATTTCCACCAAAACAAGAAACAGAATCAACTGTCATAGTTGTTGTGATTTGAGCTGGTTGTAATACTTCAAAGCTATCAATATAAGTACAGCTATTATCATCTGTAACAGTGACAAAGTGCCAACCTGCCGCTAAAGCTACAGCAAACGAATCTGTCGTTGTAGTTGGTGCAGACCAAGCATAAGTATAAGGCATTGTACCACCTGTTGGAGCGATTGAAGCTGTTCCATCAGTTACTCCAAAACAACTTGCAGGTGTTCCTGCTGTTGTTCCAGATAATACAGCTGGTTCTGTTAAAGTAATTGTATTTGTTGTCGTACAACCGTTTCCATCAGTAACGGTAACCATGTAAGTTCCAGCTGCTAAACCAGTTGCGGTTGCAGTTGTTTGACTTGCTGGGTCATTCCAAGCATAAGTATAAGCAGTCGTCATACCTGGCGTTCCATCAACACCTTGAGCCGTTGCCGTTCCGCTATTATCACCATTACACAATAAGTTTGTTCCATTTATAGTGGAAGATACAGCAGTTGCAGGTTCTGCGATTATTGCCGTTGCCGTTGTTGTACAATTATTGAAATCAGTAATTGTAACCATATAAGTTCCAGCTGCTAAACCAGTTGCGGTTGCAGTTGTTTGATTGGCTGCTGCCAAATCCCATAAATAAGTATAATTTAAAGTACCACCTGTTGCTGTAACAGTAGCAGAACCTGTTGCTGCACCATTACATAATACATCAACTACAGTAGTTGTTGCAGCTAAAATAGTTGGTTCTAACACTTCAATACTATCAACAGTAAAACATAAATTAAGATCAGTTACAGTAACATAATGCCAACCTGCTGCTAAACCTATTACAGTTGCAGTCGTTGTTGTTCCATCAGACCAAGCATAAGTGAAACCACCATTTCCTCCTGCTGCTAATACTGAAGCTGAACCATCATTTCCACCAAAACAAGAAACAGAATCAACTGTCATAGTTGTTGTGATTTGAGCTGGTTGTAATACTTCAAAACTATCAATATAAGTACAGCTATTATCATCTGTTACGGTAACAAAGTGCCAACCTGCCGCTAAAGATACAGGTAAAGAATCTGTCGTTGTAATTGGAGCAGACCAAGCATAAGTATAAGGGGTTGTACCACCTGTTGGAACGATAGAGGCTGTTCCATCAGTTACTCCAAAACAACTTGCAGGCGTTCCTGCCGTTGTTCCACTTAATATAGTTGGTTCTACTACAGAAATATTATTTGTTGTCATACAACCGTTTCCATCAGTAACAGTAACATTATACATTCCAGCTGCTAAACCTGTAGCAGTTGCAGTTGTTTGACTTGATGGGTCATCCCATGCATAAGTATAATTTATTGGTGTTCCTGGCGTTCCGTCAAGACCTTGAGCGGATACTGTTCCACTATTATCACCATTACAGAATAAATTTGTTGCACTTAAAACAGAAGATACAGCAGTTGTTGGCTGAGTAATGATTATGCTTGCAGTATCAGTACAACCTGCCAGATCCGTCACTGTCACTGTATAAGTTCCTGCGATTAAACCTGTTGCAGTTGAATCTGTAGTACTATTTGACCAAGCATAACTAAATCCACCTTGTCCACCTAAAGGTAAAGCAGAAGCTGTTCCATCATTTCCACCTAAACAACTTATAACTGTCATTGTCGCAGTAGTTTGTAATGTGTCTGGTTCAATTATCGTTGCCGTATCTAAGAATGTACAAAGATTAGCATCTGTAATTGTAACGATGTAATCTCCTGCTGATAAACCTGAAATGTTTTGTGTGTTGTCTCCATTATCCCAAGCATAAGTTAATGTTCCTGTTCCTCCTGTTGGTGCTAATGTGATTATTCCATCATCTGCTCCATTACAACTGATTGCGGTAGCTGTTGGATTTGCAATTACTGGCAAAGGACCATTAATCACAACACTATCCAAATCACTACAACCATTCATATCTGTAACCGTAACATAAGTTGTTCCTGTAGCTAATCCTGTAATATTACTATTCGTTAAAGGAGCCGTTCCTGCACTCCATAAATAAGTATAGCCACCTGCTCCACCACTTGCAGTAACGGTTGCTGAACCATCTGTTGTATAACTACAAGATGTAGACGGAACACTTGTTACTGCTAATGACATACTTGGAGGTGCGGTAACCGTTGCCGTAGTGGTCATTGAACAACCGTCTGAATCAGTTACGGTAACTGTATAAGTTCCAGTATTTAAGTTAGATGCGGTTGCTGTCATTGCATTACCTGCTGCAGCATCCCATAAATAAGTATAACCTCCTGATCCACCTGTTGCAGAAGCTGTGGCAGAACCATCAGCTAATCCATTACAAGTAGCTTGTGTAGTTGTAGTTGAAGGAACAATTGCAGAATTTTCTGAAATCGTAATACTTATTGTCTCTGTACAGTTATTAAAATCAGTAACTGTTACTGTATATGTTCCACCATTTAAGGTCGTAATACTATCAGTTGTTTGACCACTTGCATTGGCAGACCAAGCGTAAGTATAAGGTGATGTACCGCCTTGAACTAATACTTGAACCCAGCCATCTGCTGCGGCATTACAACTTACATTTGCTTTTAATGAATCTAATATAATTGCAGTAGGCTGCGTAACACTTGCAGCACCAGTTGTTGTACAAGTATTTGCATCAGTAACAGTAAAATTATAAGTACCTATTGCTAAAGCTGTTGCCGTTGCTGTTGTTTGATTGGCAGCTGCTGCATCCCATTGATAAGTCAATGTTCCTGTACCTCCTGTCGCTATTATAGTAGCTGTTCCATCACTTCCTCCAAAACAACTTACTAAAGTTGAATCTGTCGTATAAGTAATTGCAGTCGGTTCAGTTAATGTTTCTGAAACTGTTACAGAACAACCATTTGCATCTGTTATAGTGACAACATAAGCTCCTGCAGCTAACCCTGTAAATAAACTATCTGTTTGAACTGGAGTTGCAGCAGTAATCTGGAAAGAATAAGGAGCTGTTCCTCCTGATGTTGATACACTGATTGTTCCATCAGAACCTGTATTACAAGAAACATTTGAAGAAGTATTCAATGAAGACATTAATGTACATGGTGTTGTAGTACAAGTTTGTGTACCTGAAGGTGAAACACCCGGACAACTACTTATTCCACGTACTAATATTGTTACAGATTGCCCTAAAGCTAAACCTGTTAATTGATGTTGTAAAGTTCCGTTAGCAGGAACCCAAGTTGTACCATTATCTGTACTGACTTCGTAGCCACTTGCTCCTGTTATTGCTCCCCAACCAAATGTAATAGTTGTTGTAGTAACGGCAGCGCAAGTAACAACAGGTGCAGTTAAGGCACTGATGATATCTATAAATACAGATTGTGTATCTGTACAACCATAAAAATCAGTTGCTACAACTTGATAGGTAGTTGGAACTGTTGGGCTTGCCCAAGGATCAGGACAAGTTGTACAACTTAAATCATTTGTTGGTGTCCAAGCGTAAGTAATATCATCTGTAATGTCTACAAATGTAATATCCCAGCTATTAAATGTATTAATTAATGGAATCGCCTGAGCATTTATAATTTGCAATGTCCAAGTACCATTGACAACATCACCATTCAAATCTGAAAAAGCTTGTTCTGGTGTAAAATTTCCTGTAAAAGGAAAAGAGCCACTTGTGATAGGTGTTGCTCCAGCTGTTCCAGTTGGTACAAAACAAGTACTAGTATAATTTGCACCACTACCATTATTAGAGGATAAATCTATTACAGTTCCACTTGGTGATATTAATGAAATAGATAGAAAACTTCCTAAAGGATATGTAATATCTAAACATACACTTTGTAACATAGAAACATCAAAAATACCTGGCTGAATTCCTGTAACATTAATATAAGATAAAGTTGTGTCTGCTACTGTTCCAAAAGTATCAATTGTATTATTGGAAAAAGTAGTTGGAGGGAAAGTAGTTGCACTCATAGTCGCATCTACTTGTAGTGAATCTCCTAAACATATATTTCCACCTATTAATGTTGGTATTGTGTCTCCTGGAGATATATCTACAGAAACCAAACTTGAATCTACACAACCAAAGGTGTAAGTTTTTATTAACTTATAAGAGCCAGCAGGAATAGGAACGAGTTGTGTCATTAAAGCACTCGAATCAATTATTGTTCCTCCGAACAAACTGGACCATTGGAATAAAGAATCTCGAGCATTGGCTATACCTGCTAACATTACAGTATCGCCTGAAGTACAAGAGACTTGATATGCTCCAGCATCTACATCGGGTATATCTTTAACATCAATGGAATAAGTAAATACGTTGACACCGTTTAGAGGACATTCATCATCTTGTAAGGTGACGGTAAATATATAGAAACCCGAACTATTCCTATCGGTCAGCCATTTGAACCTACCAGTTGGAGCTGTTGTGTTATTATTCGTAACTGTAAATGATGCATTAGGATTTGTGATTGCAGCATTCCAGAACATATCAATATTATTTCCATTACCATCTGATCCAAGTAGTGTAAAATCAATTGAATCCCCTTCACAGACCGTGAGGTTTTGATTACCTACAATCGTTCCACCTGTACCATTACCTGAAACAGTTGGAAGTGGATTGGTACAGTTTCGAATCGAAAATTGAATATCTCGGAGGACATCTCCAATTTTAACACCATTCCTATATTCTTCTACTAAAACACAGATTACTGTAACTTGAGCTGTTGTTGGTGTGAAACTTATCGCACCAGTTTGTGAATTTATATTAACCCCAGTAGAACTGGTAAGTGGACTATTAAAAGTAAAAGGATTATTATAATTTACTGGATTGTTAGCTCCATTTAAGCAAGGTGTCAATGAAAACACTAATGAATCACCATCAAACTCTGTAACACCGTGAGAATAGTTAACCTGTGAACCTATACAAACAATAGGTGTTGGATCGTTTAAGAATAAAGGAGAATTATTACAAGGTGCATCTGCATTATTAATTGTACTTTGTAGATGTAGATTGCCACTTGGTCCTGTAGTAATAGCTCCATTTCTTGCATTTAGTGGAGGAGTAGCAACTACCCAATCTGTACAACCTTGAGGGAGTGTAACAGGCGGATCACTACTATTTGGTCCGTTTGGGACATAAGCATAGATATATCGTTCTATACCATACGTTCCTGAGCCTCCATTACATACATCGGGTTCTGTATCACAAATAGGTGTGACAATAGCAGGGTTTGGAAAAGAAGTAGATGAACTTACTAATTCTAATCTAAAAGTACCACTTAATCCACAGCTTGCTGAGGAGTAAGTCATATCTAAGAAGGTTGGCATACTAATACCATTACAATCTCGATATAAGGTTACAGTAAAGGCAAAGGTATTCGGACCTGTACAACTGTACGTGATATTTCCTCCCATGAAATGCGATGCGTCTAATTGTACACTTCCTAAAAGCAGGATTCCACAAATTAGATGCTTGATATACTTTGTAAGTAGTCGTTTCATATATTTATGTTTGACTAAGATGATTATTAATATGAATTATTAGAATTAATACTTCTAATAACTAATATCTTGTATGAATTTATTTTGGTATTTCTAATAAAAGTTTGCAAAATTACTATTTAGATATGGAATATTCAATTAAGATAATTCCGAAAGTAGATAAAACTAATATAGGGATTAGTGAATTAGCATTTTCTTAGTTTATTTAACATATTAGATATACTTTAAAATGTTAGATAATACTTGATTTTACTAATTTCCTAATCCCTATGTAACGATAAAAACTTCTAAATCAGATAGTTTTGAAGTATAAAGTTATGAAAATTTATCATTTTTCCTATTTATATAAAGGTAAATTTATCTTGTTTTAGATATTTCTACTTTGTATTTAATTAACGTAAAGTTTCTATAAAAAATTATTAATCGGAAATTTTAACTCTTATTATTATAAAATCTGATTTTGAAAACTTAAATAAAGTAACTTATTACACCTTAGTTTCGTATTAATAGCAGTTTTTTATTATTCTCCCCTTCCAAAAATAAGTTTGAAAACTTACTTTTCAAGATTTAAACATTTATTTTTAAATCAATTGCAAAGTCATTAAACTCCGTCTATTAATTTTCCATAACTTTGAGGAAATTTTCAAGTAGTATGATTCAACATATTTATCAAACATTACAAGCGGCTAAAGAAAATCAAGAAAAACAGTTTTCAGTTTTGATTGATCCGGACAAACTGAAATTGAATAATATTGATAATATTATTCAATTGGCAGATAGTGCTGCGGTTGATTGTTTCTTTGTAGGAGGTAGTCTAATTGTAAATGATGTGATGGATTATTGCATTTCAGAAATTCGGAAAACATCAAATACGCCAATCATCATTTTTCCAGGTAGCACCATGCAAATAAATTATAATGCAGATGCTATTTTGTATTTATCACTTATCTCAGGTAGAAACCCTGATTTATTGATTGGCCGACATGTCGAAGCTGCACCTATGCTTCATAGAAGTTCTTTAGAAGTTATTTCTACTGGTTATATGTTGATAGATGGAGGAAAACCTACAACTGCGTCTTATATTAGTAATACGCTTCCTATTCCTGCAAATAAAGAAGATATTGCACTTTGTACTGCTTTAGCAGGAGAAATGTTAGGATTGAAAACTATTTTTATGGATGCAGGAAGTGGTGCAGAAACACCTATTTCTACAAAGATGATTAAAACGGTAAGTAGTCAGATTTCTATTCCACTAATTGTTGGTGGAGGAATTAGAACACCTGAAAAAGCAGCTGCAAATATAGCTGCTGGTGCAGATGTAGTCGTTGTTGGAAATGCAATTGAAAAAGATCCTTCATTATTATTAGAAATAGCTGATGCGATTCATTCTACTGTGAAAATTGAGCATTAAGAAATGATATTAAAATTTCAATGAACTTTTTTTTCATTGTTAGAATTTACCATTAATAACGAATAACGAATAACGAATAACGAATAACGAATTTGAAAGGAACTATAGTAAAATCAACGGGAAGTCGATACTGGGTAAGAGATGAAGTAGGGAAGGTTATAATGGCACGTATCAAAGGTAAATTCCGTATGAAAGGGTTGAAATTGACGAATCCTGTTGCTGTTGGTGACTTAGTTGAGTTTGAAGTAGAAAAAACAGAAGAAGCACTTGGCGTAATTCATAAAATCTTGCCAAGAGAAAATTATATTGTCAGACAATCCCCGCATCACCGTTTACATCTCCATTTATTATCTGCAAATATTAATCAAGCGGTACTTTTTGTTACTTTAAAAAGTCCAAAATTAAAACAAGGGTTTATTGATAGATTTTTGTTAATGACTGCACCTTTTGATATTCCAACTTATATTATTGTAAATAAAGCAGATTTATACGATGCTAAAGATTTAGAAAAGTTTGAGGAATTAAAGCAAATATATGAAGCTATTGGATATCATATTATTTTAATTTCTGCTTTGGAAGCTAAAAACTTGGAGATGCTAAGAGATGTTTTGAAAGATAAGATTACTTTAATCGGCGGACATTCTGGTGTAGGAAAATCTACTTTAATTAATTCTATTCAACCTCAATTAGACATTAGAACACAAGAAATTTCTGATTTTTCAGGTAAAGGTCAGCATACTACGACTTTTGCTGAAATGCATCCATTAGATTTTGGCGGTTTTATTATTGATACACCAGGAATAAAAAGTTTGACCTTTAATCATTTGGAAGAAGAAGATGTTGCCCATAATTTCTTAGAATTTTTCGAAACTTCCAAAAATTGTAAATTCAATAATTGTTTGCATATCAATGAACCAAATTGTGCCGTAAAAGATGGAATTGAGATTGGTACGATTAGTAATTTACGTTATGAAAATTATTTGCAAATCTTAGGTGAGATAAGAGGTCAAAATTATTGGGAAAGGCACAAAGGATTGAGAAAGTAAATTTTCTTAAGATTCTTGGTTTATCATTCAAAAGCAATTTTTCATTGAAAAATGTATGGTTTTTGCTGTAGCAATACTTATTGAATTATTTTAATGAAAAATTTGAATTATGCTAATCTAACTTCAAATGTGGATTAGTATAAAATTTCATTTATTTCAATGAAATTTCACTTTTGGTTATTTATATTCAAACCAATAATTCACACCTAAAAGTATGTTGTATTACTCATTAACACTAATATTGGTTTTATTGGTTTTGTTGCCTGTTGCAACAAGAACTTTCCTATTAGACCCTAAAAATCCATTACATCGGTCTATTTCTTTGGCTGCTTTTTTTATAGCAATATTAGGGTTTGTAGAATATGAAATTGCTCATACTACAGAGCAGGCAACTGTTGAAAAGTTAGCCTTAGTTCATTCAATGATGGCAATGACCATTATATATTCGGCGTCATTTGCAGCATATTATTTTGTTGCTCCAGTATCTGCTTTTTGGAAAAAAAGAGGATTAATGCTTCTATTTATATTGGGTTTACCGATGTTATTCGTTTGGTATAGCATATTTTTTAATGGTAAAGTATTAGATATTAATCACAGAATTATAGATGGAAGATGGTGTTATGAAATCAATGAAGAAGGAATAACTCCGATTGTATTTGGTTTATGGTTTATCTTAATTGAATTTTACTTATCAATTAGTCATTTTATAGCTTTTTTAAACTCTAAATATAAAGAAGAGAGAAGGTTGAAGTTTTTGTTATTTGTCACCTTTACTTTAATTCCTTTGTATTTAATTTATGAATATATTTTTTCGGTTAATTCCACAGAATTATCGGATTACTCAATGACTCCTTTTTTAGCAATAATTATAAGTATAATAGGTTGGATTTATACAAATTTTAAATTGTTTGAAATAAGTCCTGTCGCAGCAATTGATAACATTTTAGAATCAATGTCAAATATTGTTTTGATATGTGATAATGAATTTAAAATCAAATATGTTAATCAAGCTTCTGAGAATTTTTTCATAAAAAGAAAACTTTTAATAAATAAGTCTTTGATAGAAGTTGCAAATCAATTTGGCTCTATTCCTTTTGATACTTTTGAGTCAATTCGGGAAATGGAAAAAGGCGAGATTAGAGAAAATACTTATGAATTCGAAAATAATGGAGAAACTAAATATTATTTTTTAACGGTTTCACCATCTTACAATCAACAAAATATTAAGATTGGATATGTTTACGTATTTACAGATATAACTGAGAATACTGTAACAAGCAATCAACTAAAAGAATACACTCAACAACTGGAACAATCGAATAAGGAATTGGAACGATTTGCTTATATCGCTTCTCATGATATGAAATCTCCATTGCGAAATGTAGTGAGTTTCTTGAGTTTAATAGAGCGAAAACTTAAAAATAATACAGATGCTGAATTGCAAGAATATATCAATTTTGCAACATCAAATGCGAAATATATGCATAGTTTGGTTAGAGATATATTAGAATTCTCAAAAATTTCTAAACCAAATGAAGCTTTCGAATCATTAGATTTAAATCAAGTAATTGCCCAGATAGAAGAGCATCTTCTGGAGGATTTGAAGCAGAAAAACGCAAGAATCACTTATGGAGAATTACCATCTATTAAAGCCAGTAAATTGCATATTAATCAATTATTTCAAAATTTAATTGAAAATGGTATAAAGTACAATGAAGATATTGCTCCTGAAATAAAAATAGATACAGTCATAAATAAAGAAGTATTCAAAATTATTATTGAAGATAACGGAATTGGTATTGCTCAAAAGTTTCATGAACAAATTTTTGGTATGTTCAAACGATTACATAATAGTTCACAATATCAAGGAACTGGAATCGGTTTAGCGATGTGTAAAAAGATAGTAGAAATGTATGATGGTGAAATTAAAATTGAATCTAAAATAAATGAAGGTGCTCGTTTTATTATTTTATTACCTGTTAGTATCTTAGATTAAGCGATATCAACTTACTTAAGAAAATAGAAAAACTTACCAATGAGATTATTAATACAGCGAGTTACAAAAGCATCTGTAACAATTAATGGAAATATTAAATCTGCAATTCAGCAAGGATTATTAGTTTTTGTTGGAATTGAAAATGCAGATGAACAAACAGATATCGATTGGTTAGTTCGGAAATTATTAAATATTAGAATATTTAATGATGAAAATGAAGTGATGAATAAATCCGTTTTAGATATTGACGGAGAGATTTTATTAATTAGTCAGTTTACCTTACATGCGACGACTAAAAAAGGAAATAGACCATCTTACATCAAAGCCGCAAAACCTGATATTGCTATTCCGTTATATGAAAATTTTATAACTACTTTGGAAACTAATTTTAATAAAAAGATTGGAACAGGTGAGTTTGGAGCAGATATGAAAGTAGAACTGTTAAATGATGGACCTGTAACAATTTGGATTGATAGTAAGAATAAAGAGTAAGCTGGTTTTTCTAATATATTATTTTGATGGAAAGTAATTTTTATTGAAACGAAAAAAGGTCGAGTTAGAAAACTCGACCTTTTTATTTTTATTATTATCCTCTAAATGATGCTAAACGAATTTTACTATTTTTAACTCGAATTCCATCAACATATTTTACAATATAAGCTCTTTCAAAACCTAAGTTATTTACTCGACCTAAAGTTTCTTTTGCTTCTCCTAAAGTCTGAAAAGGCGTCAGCATTACTCGTTGAACTGTCGTACCTTCTCTACTTGTTGTTGTTTCTGTTTGGATTGCTCCTAAGTTTTGAACAGAAGAATATTTTCGTGCTTTATACTCAGATACTGCAACTAATTGTATTTTGTAATTAATACCAGTTTCTTCATTCGGTAATAAACCAAAATCTTCTACAATTACATCAATAGGTGTTTCACCTGGTACAATTCGTGTTGGTTTTGGTCCTTCAATGATACTACCTTCATTAATTACTAAACCTAAAACCTCTATTAATTCACCATTAGAACGGAAATAAGGTTGTCCGTCAACATAAAAGATTCCACGAATTTCCATTTCTGATAAATCATCAAAATTTCTTTGTTTTGGTGTTGAAGAAGAAGTATATGAAGTATATTCTTCTTGCTGTACAGGAGGATCAGTAGATGGATATGTTATTTCCACTTCTGGTTCTTCTATTGCAACCTCAGTATTATATCCTGGTGAAACTGTAGGATCCTCAATAACTTCAATCGAAGTTTCTGGTTCTTCATAATAAGAACTCCCAGGACTTGAATTTTCAGTATAACTTGATGGTTGCGGCTTTTGAGGCGCTTGAGTCGTTGTTGCGACTTCTTCTTCCACATAAGGCTCTACTTCAGGCTTTGTTGGAGGTGGATAATTATCTACATCGCCAACTGCACTTGAAGATTGAGGTTTTTGCCCAGGCTTAACAGGAGGTTTGATAGGTGGCTTTGGAGGTGCTTGAACAATTTCAATTTTCTCTAAAGCTAAATCTTGTGTGAAATCAGAATTTCCAGAAAAATTGTCTGTTTCAATTTCAAAATACTTAGCTTCATAACCATCTCTTGCTGCTTCTATCTTATATTTTTTCTTTGGAGATAATCTAAAGAAATACTCACCGTCATTAAAACGTTTCGTTTCCAAAACATTTTCACTACCAGTTTCATTAATTTCGATTAAACCAACCGTAACATTATCTAACAATTTAGAATCATTACCTTCTTCGTAAATACTTCCTTTGATAACAACTTCAATTTCTTTCTTTTCAAATTGAAAAATATCATCATTATCTGTATACTCTTTTTTTGTTCCTTCTAATCTATTAGAAATTAAATAACCATACTCACGGCTTCCGCCTAAAATATAATAATAATCATCTGCTCCAGAATTCGTTGGGAAACCTAAGTTTTTAGGTTGATTCCAATTACCTATCTTTCCAGAAGAACTGAAAACATCATAACCTCCAACTCCAGGATGTCCCGTAGAGCTAAAGTATAATACTTCAGATATTTTATCATAAAAAGGAGTCACATCATCACCAATAGTATTGATTGTTGGTCCAAGATTGACTGGTACTGAATAATTAAAATCAGAAGCTCCTTCAGCTCTTGTTGCATACCAAATATCCATTCCTCCAACTCCATCTTTTCTATCAGATGCAAAAAATAATATTTCTTTTCCATTTACAACAGTTACATAAGGTTGCGTACTGGTAGAACCATCTTCATTAACATAGTCTGGTAAACGTACTGCTTTTTTCCATGCATTATTTACACGAGGCATTACATAAATATCACAGCGTAATTCGCCGCTTTTATCTAAATCACATTGTGTGAAATAAAATGACTTTCTATCTGGTGTGAATGAACCGTGTCCAAAATGTGGTTTTTCCATACTTTTGAAAATCGAAGGTTTTTCGGGACGATCCCATCCTCCTCCGCCACGTTCAGAACGGAAAATCTGTCCCATTCCTTCACTCATTGATGAGAAATACATTAAATTCTCAACAAAAGGAATTGGTGCAAATTCTTTTTTATCACTATTGACCATACGACTTAAATGCTCCATTTTTACATCTGCCGCTCTATTGCTATTACGTAATTTTAAGGCATAACGAGCTCCTGCTATTTCATTATCTACTAATGTTTTCATCATCGCAGCATCGCCACTTTGATAATTATTAATAAAAGATTCGAAAACTGGAATCGCTGCTTTATAATCGCCTGATTGTTTTAATGCTTTCGCATAATAATATTGAACTTTAGGATATTCTTTTGTTTCATCTTTTACGGCTTTGAATAGTTTTGCCGCCTCAGGATAATTTCGAGAATTTAAATAAGCTTCTCCTGCCTTGTAAGCGATATCTAATTTACTTGATTTTTCAGTAAATACACTTTCGTAAAATACAGCTGCACTCGCATAATCATTTTTCTCTACAAACTCATCAGCCATACTAATACGCTTTCGCCAACTAATATCACTTGATGGTTTTTGAACTTGAGCGGATAAGCCTACTACTAATAAACAAAAAAGAATGGTAAATAATTGGTGTCTCATTTTAATAGAATTTAGTTTTGGGTTCAAAACGGGAAAAGTCCCATTTAAATATCCCTAATTGTCGCCTCAATTATTCTTGGAAAATGTTGATGTTCTAATTGATTTACTTTTTTAGCAATCATTTCAGCAGTATCAGTTGTCTCAATTCCTGTACTTGCTTGAAAAATAATATTGCCTTCATCATATTTTTCATTGACAAAATGTATTGTTATACCAGTTTCGGTTTCATTAGCAGCGCGCACTGCTTGATGTACATTCATCCCGTACATTCCTTTACCACCGTATTTAGGTAATAGAGCAGGATGTATATTCACAATTTTATTTGGAAATGCTTGAACCAAATAGGATGGAACTAACCACATAAAACCTGCTAAAACAATAAAATCAACTTTATGATTTTGTAAATCAGCCAAAACGTTTTCTGATTGATAGAATAATTTTCGGTTAATAACTAATGTATTAATATCAAACTGTTTGCCAATTTCCAAAACTGGTGCAGTTTCCTTATTTGAAACAATTAAAACTACCTCAATTGAACTGTTTGATTCAAAATATTCTATTATTTTTCGTGCATTTGAACCTCTTCCTGAAGCAAATATTGCAATTTTTACCATTTGTTTTGATTAGATTTAAAGCGATTTGTGACAATTTAAACTTGCTTATACCCGTGATTAGTGATTCACTTTGAGCCGTATAAGTATATAAATTTCACTAAATTATATTTTTGGGTTTTTTATTAACAAAAAAATATTATTAAGATTCCTACTTTACTTTTGATTGTTGAAATGACATCATCGTCTCTTAAACCATATAAACAATCCCAAACTAATAATGATTAAAAGCGCTAAACCAATATATGTAAATAAAGACTTTTGTTGTTCTAACTCAGTTTCTAAAATAGTAACATAGGAAGGATTTGCCGCATTAGGTGTTCCTGTTCCCATCATTACATCCCAGTTAGATAATAAGCTATTTTCCATTTCTGGTGATTTAAGACTAAGTGTAAATGCACTCTGCATTTTACTTAATTCATAAATAACACTATCAATCATTGCATTATTGACGGAATATAATTCTAAAGTCTCTTTTGCCTTATTCAAACCGAAAGCAAAATCTCCAATTACATTTTCTTTATCAGGAAATGCTTTTTTAAAAGCATTTGCACTTTGACATAAGATAGCATAACCTTTTGGAGGAATTTTTCCTTTTGGAATAATAAAATCATTTCGAGAATCTCTAAAGACCCAATCGGTTAAATTTATTTCTTCTTCGGTATTATTATAGATTTCTATCCAATCTCCAGTTAATTGATTGTTAGCTGAGATTTCATTAATAATTACTTGCTCGTTTAAATCCGTTAATGCAGGCTTAAAAATGGCTTTCAAAGAATAAGCATTTTTATCCAAAGTCAAACTTAAAGTTCTATCCATCACAACTGCACCTGCACCTTCCCAATGTGAAAAACTATAGCCTCGCTTTGGTTCAGCTCGAATAGTGATGGGCAAATCATTAAAATATTGACCTAAAAATACTTTTTTGGTATAATCAATATTATTATTGAAATTAAGATAACCACCATTTCCAACTTCTACTTTTACAGAAACCAAATCTCCTGGTGAGAACATTTCCTGCAAAAAGTTTCTCATATAATCAGGTCTTTGAGTAGCAAAAGCTTTCATTCGCTCATGATGTTTTTGCCAGTTTTTATAATCCAAATCCCATCTTTTTATATGTCTTTTAAGCTCTGGTTTTAATAATTTTTTACTTTCGTTAATATGTTCTATGACATTTTCAGATTCAAAAATAGTATTTAGATAATCTGAAAACTTTAAAACAAATTCATTTTTAAAATCTTCATTTTTTAATAATTCTCGCAATAAAAAAGTACTCCAAGGCGGATTTGGCCAACTTGGTCCATTTGGTTCAGTATGGAATGCTAAACTATTATTGACATACGCATTTTCTTGTTGTAAAGAAAAACCCCAATCTGTATCATATAGAATCCATCTCCAACGACCATTTTGTACTCGAGGTCTCCAAAATTTTATATTTCCACCACCATCTTGATTATCAATAAAGATTTGAGTAATTTGATAAATCATAAAATTATCAACATCCATTTGAGATTTTACATATTCATAATTCTCCTTAACAGATAAATCATTAGTAGCGATAAATTTTTTCAAATTGTCATAATGTTCAATTCCACCAACTTTTACATTTCGCTCATGTTCTACCAAATCCAAACTATCTTTATCTACATTGAATTCGTAAGCTAAATAATGTCGGTTAATTTTTTCTCTGATATTATAAATTCCCCAATACAAACCATTTATATACAAAATAGATGGACGATATGCTTGTTTAGAAACATCAACATCATCTAATAAACCTGTAATTATGGCATCTCGAGCATGAGTTTTTCCCCAATCACTTCCAGCATTACGAAGTACCAAATGCTTGAAACTATTTTGTTTTTTATTTGGAAATATTTGGTGTCTTATACGGTTTTCTCCATAAGCATCTCGACAAGCAATTGCTAAGGATTTTTGAGGAAATACTCGACTCATTCCACCAAATAATCGAATTCCTGCACGACTATTGAATACTTGTTCACCATCTGTTTCAAAAATTTCAATATTTGCACCGACTTCATTTCTCGCCCAGAAATTAGCATTTCGATAAGGATATTCTTCTTCTGCATTTGGTCCAGGATTGAACCAACCAGTTGTTTTATCAAAAAGGATTTCAGGTGCGATAGCAATAGAAACAATTGGATAGTTTACATTTTCGTCAATGAAATAACTTTCCGTGAAAATTCGACCTTTTATTCGACCGTTATAAGCGATTGCTCTTAATACGGTTGTTGATTTTATTTTTATTGGAGAAGTATATCGAGCGGAAGTACTTGTCGGACGAGTTCCGTCAGTGGTATAAAAGATTTTTGCACCCAAATCTGAGGATAAAGCTATATTGATAGATGATTCATATTTTCCTGCTTTTTTAGAAAATTCAATATTTAATCTATCTTGCCCATTGATAGCAGATAAAAAACCGAAAAGAATACAAATTGTAGTTATTAATTGCTTCATCTTTTTTAGAAATAATCAATTTTAAAAACACATTCTACTAATCCATGTTTAGAATTAGCATTTACTATTATAACATAAATTATGATTGGAGATTAAAATACTACAAAAATCGTTATTCTTAATTATTTAACTTGCATCTATTTGATTATTATCAATATTTTGTGACAAAACTTATACAGATATAATATGAAAACATACGCTGCTAAATTATTATTATTTGGTGAATATACAATTATTAAAGGAACTGCAGCTTTAGCTTTCCCGCTTAATGTGTATCAAGCTAATTGGAAGTATGCAAAGCATGTTGATAATGATAATCTGAAGAAATGGTCAGAATATATTACAAAACAAGATTTTATACATGAATTTAAATTTGATGTATCTCGATTCAATGATGCATTAGTGAATGGATTATACTTTGATTCTGAAATTCCAATAGGTTATGGTGTCGGAAGTTCGGGTGCATTATGCGCTGCTTTGTATGATGAATTCTCTATTTCAGGGACAAAGCTTCCAATTGAAGAAAAATCTATTTTTAAGCTAAAATCTATATTTCAAACCTTAGAAAACTTCTTTCATGGTTCAAGTTCAGGGATAGACCCTTTGATTTGTTACTTAGAAAAGACGCTTTTGATTAAAGGAAAGGATAAAGCGGAGATAATTGAAATAGAAAATGAACAGTCAAACGGTGGTGCAATTTTTCTTTTAGATACAGGACAACCTCGGCAAACAGAACCTTTAGTCAACTTCTTTTTAGAATCTTTGAAAGATAAGAATTTTGAAGAAAAGATAGTCAACGAACTTTGTGTTTATAATGAGAATGCGATTGAAGCTTTTTTAACTCATCAAACAAGTAAATTATTTGAAAATTTAGCTTTAATGTCGGCATTCCAATTCTATAATTTTCCACCAATGATACCAAAAGGTTTTGAAGAATTATGGGAAGATAGTTTAAAAAGTGAAATCTATAATTTAAAACTTTGTGGAGCTGGCGGCGGTGGATTTATTTTAGGTTTTACTAAAAATTGGGCGATGACTTCTGATGAATTAAAAAATTATAAATTAATCAAAATTCAAGATTTATAATGATTAATATCGAATTGACAAATTATAGATTAGCCTTTGATTTATCGCTTAAAATTCCTGAATTCCAGCCAATTTATTATCCATTAAAAACTTGGGAAAAACGATTGTTGAATCGAGAATATATTGCTTTAGTTGCTTATCATAATGATATGGCAGCAGGTTTTAAAGTTGGCTATTTTCAAAATGAAAAAGTGTTTTATAGTTGGATGGGCGGAGTTTTGCCTGATTTTAGGAAATTAGGAATTGGGAAAACGTTAGCAAGAACTCAAGAAAATTTGTTAAAAGAAAGAAAAGTCGAATTATTGACTATGAAAACTCGCAATCGAAATAAAGCGATGTTAATAATGGCAATTAAAAATGAATTCAAAATTACAAAAGCGGAACATCGAGGGGAAGACATTTTAAATTCAAGAATTTATTTGCAAAAAAAGCTATAAAAAAAAGGCAAATGAACCGAAGTACATTTACCTTATCACTGCCTTTCTCATAAACTCTTGTTCAATAATTCTGCTAAGCCGCTTGTGGTATTGCAGATATTGAAATATCTTTATTACTTTCTTTCATCTCTAAAAGTTCATTGAACTTTTCTTTGTACTGGTAATAATCTTCATATTCACAATAAGGAAATTTTCCTTCTGAACCTAAGTTCAATATAATTTGAAAATAAAGCTGTCTATTCTTAAAATAGAACTTGGTGATTAAGTTACTAACTTGTTCACCTTTGATTAACTGAGTTTTCATATTGTGTGTAAATTAAAGTTAGAATATTGCTTAATTGATATTCACAAATATATTCTGGTAAGTAAAAATAAAATTCAATAATATTAAAATATGTGACATTTAATAATTTTAAATCAATGCTGGTTTTTAAATTAATACTCTTATTTATAGGGTTTTATTGCGAAATAGAATAATATAAATCCATATAAAGTGACTAAAAAAAGGAATTAAAAAAATATTTTATTTTTGATGGAAATCATAATTCAGACAAAATGACAGCATTTCAAACCATTGAAATCAGTGGCATATGGTTTGAAAAGATATTTTAAAGAAATCAATAAAAATTTATTAATAAAAAAATTACAATAAATATGCAACGTGGTAATATCTCTGTGCAGACGGAAAATATTTTTCCTATTATTAAGAAGTTCCTTTATTCTGACCAAGAAATATTCTTGCGTGAATTAATTTCAAACGCAGTTGATGCTACAAATAAGTTAAAAACTTTAGCAAGGAAAGGAATATTTGATGGCGAATTAGGAGATTTAACAATTGAGATATTGTTAGATCAAGAAGCTAAAACACTAACTATCCGTGATAAAGGTATCGGAATGACGGAAGAAGAAGTGATGAAATACTTAAACCAAGTCGCTTTTTCAAGTGCTTCTGAGTTTTTGGAACAATATAAAGATGAAAGTACAATTATTGGACACTTTGGTTTAGGGTTTTATTCTGCTTTTATGGTTGCAGACAAAGTAGATGCTGTAACTAAATCTTACAAAGGGACTGACGGTGTAACTTGGTCTTGTGAGGGAAATCCTGAATATGCTTTGGAGGGAAATGACAAAACGACTCGTGGTACAGATATGGTTTTGCATATTAGTGACGATAGTAAAGAATTTTTGGAAGAAAGTCGTATTCAAGAATTATTAGATAAGTATTGTAAGTTTTTACCAGTAGAAATTAAATTCAAAGATGAAGTAGTTAATAATCCAGAACCGATTTGGAAGAAAAATCCAAGTGATTTGACGGATGAAGATTATCAAAATTTCTATAAAGAATTACACCCTTTTGGACAGCCGCCATTATTTTGGATTCACTTGAATATTGATTATCCTTTTAATTTGACAGGTATTTTGTATTTCCCGAAATTGAATAATTCAATGGAAATGCAACGAAATAAAATTCAGTTGTATAGTAATCAAGTTTTTGTTACGGATGATGTTCGAGAAATTGTACCTGAGTTCTTAACTTTGTTACACGGTGTAATTGATTCGCCAGATATTCCGTTGAATGTTTCTCGTAGTTACTTACAAAGTGATAGAAATGTTCGTCAGATTAGAAACTATATTACTAGGAAAGTTGCGGATAAATTGGGTGACCTATTTAAAAATGATCGTAATGATTATGAAGAGAAATGGGACAATATTGGCACTTTAGTGAAATATGGAATCATTTCAGAAGAGAAATTTAATGACAAAGCGATAAAGTTTGCTTTGGTTAAAAATATTGACAGCGAGTATTTCACGATTGATGAATATAAAGAAAAGATTGAAGTAAATCAAAAAGATAAAAACGATAAAGTCGTTGCAATCTATACGAATACACCGATTGAACACGATAGTTTTATTACTGCAGCGAAAGGATATAGTTATGATGTATTAGAAATGGATACTGTAATTGATAATCACTTTATGCAGCATTTAGAAACTAAAGTAGAAGGTTTATCTTTCACTCGTGTTGATGCAAATACAGCAGATAAACTAATCGAAAAAGATGAAGTAACAGAATCTGTTTTAAGTGAAGAAGAACAAAATTCTGTCAAAACTGTATTTGAAGGTCAAGTTGGCGCTGGTGCGACGGTTATGATGGAAGCATTATCGCCAGATGATCAGCCAGTTATTATTACGAAGCCTGAATTCATGCGACGTATGAGAGAAATGTCAATCATGCAGGGAATGGAAATGAACATGCCAGAAGCTTTTAACGTTATTGTAAATACAAATCATCCGATTGTCAGTAAACAGGTATTGAATGAGGCGGATGCAGCAAAACAGACGGAAGTTGCAAAATATTTGTATAACTTAGCATTGTTAAATCAAGGAATGTTGAAAGGAAAAGACTTGACAGCATTTATTAACAAGAGTTTGAATTTACTATAATCGTGTTTAGTTGTTGTTTTTTACTTTGTTGAAAATTGAATTTTATAAATTAAAAAAAGTGCTAAATTCAATATTTTAGGTACAAGATTTATTAGAACTAAATAACAAAAAAACAATATAACAAACACGTTAAAAAATATTAAAGAATCGTTTTTTTAGTTGATTATTTTGGGATTGTCTATTTTTAGGCAATCCCTTTTTAGTTTTACAGTTTGATGAAATAAAACATAATATTAGATTCATACTATGAAAGAGACAATACAGGAATTATCCAAAGAAATATATAAAGATACAGTTGGGATTAGACGGCATTTACATGAAAATCCTGAATTATCCTATCAAGAAGTAAAGACTGGAAAATATATTGCAAATCAGTTAGAATTATTAGGAATTGAGCACGAACATGGCATCGCAGAAAATGGTGTGGTTGGATTGATAAAAGGAAAAAATCCGGATAAAAAAGTAATCGCTTTACGTGCTGATTTTGATGCATTACCAATTCTTGAAGCGAATGATGTTCCTTATAAATCTAAAAACCCTGGCGTTATGCACGCTTGTGGACATGATGCACATACGGCTTCATTATTGGGAACTGCACGGATTTTGAATCAAATCAAAAATGATTTTGAAGGAACAGTGAAACTGGTGTTTCAACCTGCGGAAGAGAAATTACCAGGCGGTGCTTCTATTATGATAAAAGAAGGCGTTTTGGAAAATCCGAAACCCGTTAGTATGTTCGGGCAACACGTTCATCCACCATTAGAAGCTGGAAAAATTGGTTTGAAAGGTGGAATGTATATGGCTTCAGCGGACGAAATCTATATTACCGTAAAAGGTCAAGGTGGACACGGTGCATTACCGCAAGATTGTGTTGACCCGATTACGATTGCAGCTCAAATGATTACCGCTTTACAGCAAGTAATTAGCCGACAGTTAGACCAAACTGTTCCTGCTTTATTGACTTTTGGAAGTGTCATCGCAGAAGGAACGACGAATGTAATTCCGAACGAAGTGAAAATCATGGGTACTTTCCGTTGTATGAATGAAAAATGGCGAGCGATTGCACATGATAAAATGTATAAAATGGGCGTTGGAATCGTAGAAGCAATGGGCGGAAAATGTGATTTCAATATTGTAAAAGGTTATCCTTGCTTGTATAATAATGAAGCATTAACTGCTAAAGTGAAAGATTTTGCAATTGATTATTTAGGAGAAGAAAATGTGGTAGATTTACCATTAAGAATGACTGCGGAAGATTTTGCGTATTATTCACAAAAAGTACCTTCTACCTTTTACCGTTTAGGAACTGGAAATATTGCAAAAGGAATTACTTCTTCTGTTCATACGACTACTTTCGATATAGATGAAACTTCCTTGCAATTAAGTACTGGTCTAATGGCTTGGTTAACAATTAAGGAACTTTCGAGTTAAAGTAAAAATGAAAATTTTGTAGTTTTTCAACTCAAGTTTTAAGTACCTGAACACAATTATCCAAGTATTCTAACTTGTTGTTTTTTCACTA
>CAZEOC010000013.1:0-8637 GCA_964513525.1 uncultured Saprospiraceae bacterium
TTCACAAAAACGGAATATGAAGGTTTTGTCATAATGAATGACCAATCAATGGGAAACTGTTTACATTGCCATATTACAGATGCACATGCTTTGGCTACAAATTCACAGTTTAGTAATAATGGTTTAGATAAAGCAAAAGAAAAATCAGATTTCTCAGATAAAGGAAAAGGCGAAATCACGAATCAAAAAAAGGATTTTGGTGTTTTTAAAATCCCTTCTTTGCGAAATATTGCACTAACAGCACCTTATATGCACGATGGCAGATTTGACAACTTAGAAGCTGTTTTGAATTTTTATAGTGATGAAGTTCAACATAGTTTTTCATTAGATAATAAAATGTCACATGCAGCAAATGGAGGTATCAAATTATCTAAATCTCAAAAAAATTCTATTATCGCTTTTTTACACACTTTGACCGATTCAACTTTTATTAATAATCCTGAATTTAGTAATCCTTTTGAAAATTAATTTTGCAATTTGAAACAATTTGTTTTATATTTGAGTTGTTGTTAATATATTTAAAACAATTTAATTCAATATAAGATGAGCAAGCAAAAACGATTTTTACAAAAATATCAAGGTTCTAATAGTTTTATTAATCCAAACTTCAAGCGATTTTTAGAGAATAATTGGCAAAAATTAACCCTTTTGGTGATTATTATTTTAGTCTTTTCTTATAAAGATTTGACGATTCATTTTGATTTATCTTCTCCTTTCGGAACAAATGAAACTGCTCCAAAAATTGAAGAGACTTTACCAAACGGAAGTACAAAACAATTACAACAAGGCTTTACAGATAATATTCAAGAAAGTAGTAGACAGGAAACTTTTTCCTTTTTCCCTTCTTTTTTTAATAGTAAAAAGGAAATAACAAAAGTACCTCAAACTCTTGAAACAACTTTCTTAGCGCTTAAAAAATCAAAGAAAGAAAATTATATCAAGCATTATGCACATATTGCGGTACAAGAAATGCAACAATTTGAAATTCCTGCTTCGATTACGTTGGCTCAAGCTTTATTACACGGACAAGCTGGAACGGATAAATTAGCCACAAAATATAATAATCATTTCAGTATTACTTGCGGTTCTGCATGGAAAGCAGAAACAATTGAATTGAATGGGATTTGTTATCGTCAATATCCGAGTGCATGGAAAAGTTTCCGTGACCACAGTAAATTAATTACAACTGGTCGCTTCAGAGATTTGAAACAATATAGTTCAACAGATTATAAAAAATGGGCAATCGGTTTGCAAGAAAAAGGCTACTCAATTGATAAAAACTATGCAAAATTATTAATTCAAATTATTCAAGATTTTGAGTTAGATAAGCATGATGAGTGAACTTAGTTTTCTAAGTGTCGGACATCTTGAAGATGTCCGACACTTTATTTATCATTCCAAAATTTTAGTCCATTGATTTCACATCAAGTGCATCTCGAACGGCATTGCCAACTAAATTAAAAGCCAAAACCATCAACATAATACTTAAACCAGGAAAAAATGCTGGATAAATATTACTACTAATAAAATAACCATAACCATCTTTAAGCATATTTCCCCAAGAAGGTTGTGGCGGCTGAATTCCGAATCCCAAATAACTCAAACCTGCTTCTATCAAAATTGCGGTTGCAAAATTCGCTGCTGCAATGACCATTACTGGACCTAAAATATTGGGTAGAATATGTCGGAAAATGATTCTAAAATCAGAAAAACCAAAACTCTTTACGGCTTCTACAAATTGAATATTTTTAATACTCATAATTTGACCTCGGACAATCCTCGCTACATCAACCCACATTGTCAAACCAACTGCTAAAAAGATTTGCCAAAAACCTCGACCAAGTGCAATAATCAACGCAAAAACCAATAAAAGTGTCGGAATTGACCAAACCGTATTAATCATTAACATTACAAAATCATCAACTTTGCCTCCATAATATCCAGCAATTGAACCCATCAAAATTCCAATAGACAAGGAAATAATAACGGCAATCAAACCAACCATTAAAGAAACTCGAATTCCAATAATCAATCGACTTAGAATATCTCTACCGAAATGGTCTGTTCCGAGCCAAAAGGTTTGATTCGTAATATGTTCGTTTTGAATTTGTTGTTTTAATTCAGTGAGTTTTACCCTTTGTTTCTCATTATCAACATTCGTAAATAGCTGATTTTCATTATTGGTTTTTATTTCATTTTGAGTTGCAGAAATTGGGTAAATAATATCCGCAAAGCTATATTTTACCAACTTTGTTTCTTCTTCTTCACCTTGATAAATTTGAACTTTCAAACTATCCTTTAAAAAGTCAAACTCCGTAATTGGAATTAATTGAAATTCATTTTCTTGACCAAAAAGCATTGTTTGAAAAATATTTTGAGATTCAAAATTCCTATTTTTCCGAACTTTCAACAATTGAATTTCAAAACCTAATTTAGCATCTCGAATCTCACTAATTTGGTCATTCGCAAAAGGCGTAGAATCAGGTGTAATGAGAAAACCCAAAATCGCTAAAACGAAGGAAATAACAATCAAGACTAAACCAAAAACACCAGGTTTATTGCGTTTAAATCGTTGCCAAGCTCGTTGGTTTGGTGAAGCGTTTTTGGTCATTTTTTATTAAACTTAATTTTTATTATACAATTCTTCAAACTTCAGAATTCGATATTCTATTCTATAGTTCAATTATTTAACAATAACCGCATCTTCCAATAAATACATCAATTTATTCACATCTTTAGAATTCAAAACTAATTCGCCTTTTATCGTGATTGGTTTTGCAGTATATTTTATCGTAGTATTTTTCTTCGTAAAAACTTCCATCACAGTTTCCTTTCCTGCACCTCCACAGAAGTAGCAAAGATTGTAAGGATAAGCCGAAAAGACAAAATAACCTTGTTGTTTATAGCCTTCTACTGGAATAATATATCCTCTTATTTCTATAGTTTTTCCAGCTAAAGCTTTTACCGTTTTACTAAATATCGGAACTTCAACATCATAACCCATTATATCATCTTTCTTCATCTTGAAAGTTACTTTACCCAAAGTCTTCCACATATCTGATGGATTCTTTTCCGTTTCAATCGGTAAAGTTGCACTCATGAAAAATGCTCCAAATGCTATAAATAAAATAATATTTTTCATAGTTCTTTCTAAATTAAATAACAGGTGTCGGACACTTACTTTAATAAAGACATAATGTAAGTCTAACTTTCTATTTTGATTAGAAAAGTGTCCAACACCTTGTTTATTTATTCCCAAGTGTTGTAGAAATATCTGTTCGAGAAGCGGAAATTGCAGGAATCAAAGCCGCTAAAAATCCTAAAGCAACTGCACCAACTAATAAATAAGCTTCTTCAATTAAGAAAATCGTACTTGAGAAATCGTATTGATAACTTTCTTCTAACGGTTGTTCCAAGAAATACATTGCTATATGACTGATTCCAATTCCAATCAAAGAACCAATAATTGCCAAAATCAAGCCTTCCAAAATTACCAAAACAAATAATCGAATTGGCGTTGCTCCCATTACTCGCATCAAGGCTAATTCGTATTGTCTTTCCTTCAAAGAATTGAATAAAGAGATAAAAATACTAATACCTGAAACGATGATAATCGCTAAAGCTAAAGCTTTTAAAGCATCTTCGCCAGTTCCTGTAATTTGGTATAATCGTGCTGTTTCCATTGCTGGAGAAGCTGCCATCATTTTGGTTTTCTTATTCACAAAATTAGGAATAGTCAAAACGCCAAACTTGTTTCTACAAAAAATCAGCATTGCCGTAACTTCCCGACTTGCCGAATCTATCGGCATATCTTCCATTTCATGAACGCCCCAAACCGTTTCCGTTCCAGTCATTAATAACTGGTCCAAAACAGAACCTGTTTGTTCAAATACGCCAACTACCGTCAATGGCTTATCCGTATGCATATCGCCTTCGCCTTGCGTTCCATGTGCAGAGAAAAAGGTATCACCAACTTTCATTTCTAATCGCTCCGCTACAACGCTTCCTATCGTAACTTCATACTTTTCTGCCCACAATTTTCCATCTGCTAATTCTGCTTCATACAAAGCTGGATACTCGTTCGTCGTTCCAACAATTCGGTGTCCTTTATGGCTATCGCCAACAGAAATTGGGATCGCTTTTTTCACCTGTTGTCTTCCAATATATGAATTTCGAAATTCTTTAAAATCGTTCAGATTGATATTTCCAGTCGGATTATCAATGTGATACATTGACGATAAAACCAACTGTAACGGACTTCCTTTTGCACCAATAATCAAATCAATTCCTGCTTGATTTTTATCAAATTTGTCCTCAACTTGTGTGGTAACCAAAAGTAAAATCGAAATCAATGCTGTTCCTAAAGCCAGTAACAAAAGGCTCAACAACATTGACAACGGCTTATTAATTATATTTTTCCAACTTAATGATAGTATATTCATAGTCTGAATTCTATTATTGAACTCACCCCTCTTTTTTTAAGAGAGGGATTGGGGTGAGTTCAATTTTAAAGTGTAATTTGATTTTTAAAATAATCTTTCAAGCGATTATCGTGCGTGACAATAAGTAGCGTTGCGTTTTGTTCTTTGGCTTGTGATTCTAATAATTTCACCACTTCTCCACAGTTTTTATCATCTAAAGCCGAAGTCGGCTCATCTGCTAAAATCACTACTGGACGATTCACCAAAGCACGAGCAATCGACACTCTTTGCTTTTCTCCTTCACTCAAATCATTCGTTTTTGATTTCAATTTATGCCCTAAATTGACACTTTCCAAAAGCTCTTTGATTCGATTCTTATCTTGTTTCTTATTCGCTAAAAACTGAGCTGCTTGCAGATTTTCTTCTACATTTAAAGCAGAAACAAAATGTGGTTTCTGAAATATAATTCCAATATTTTGCCCTCTAAATTTATCTAAAGCTGCCGTTTTTAGTTCCTGGATTTCTGTTTCTCCAACTTTTACGACACCATTTTTTGGTCTCAATAAACCACCTAACAAATGTAATAAAGTCGTTTTCCCACTTCCAGATTGTCCAAGCAATAACCAATGTTCACCCGTTTTACAGTCCACATCAGGAAAGCTCAAAACATCGTTAGCACCTTGATAAGAATAGGATAAATTATTTGTTGTTAACATATTACTAATTGAAAAATTAATAATTGAAATTGAAAATCCTCAACATTCAATTACTTCAAATATTTCTAACTTTTTCTAAAATTCTCAAAACAAAGATAATTCAATTTTGATGATTAATCACTTTGCTTATCATAAGATAAACTTAAAACGGCTTTCGCCAAATGATAGCACTCACCAATCAATACACTACGATTAAAATATTAGCAAACAAGTTAGAGTAGTTTTGCCTACGTTTTTCTATTGATTACTCATCGCTAATATGCTCCGAGTTCGTAGTTATTCTATTGTATAGTTGAGTGCTTTCATTTTTAATTCTAAGTTCTTCAACTAAAACGATAGCAAAACATATCAACCAAAACTTCTCGGTTGGTGAGTGCTATCATTCGGCGAAAGCCGTTTTATCTTTTTTATTTTTTCAAAATAAACCTGATTAATAATCAACCGTATAATTATAATTGGACGACTCATTATTATCTTTTTTTGTAATCGAATATTCTAAGATAAATTCGGTTTGTACTTCTTTTACATCATTTTCCTCATTTTGCAAAGGCAATTCCGTTTGTACTACATCATTCTGACTTTGATTATTGATATTAAAATGAATATGAATTTCTTTATGAAAAATCAAACGCAAGCCACGAGCTTTTGGCACTTCAAATTGCAATAGTTTCACCACTCGTTCTGCTTCTTCATCGCAGCCATATCCTAAGGTATTCAATAATTTCACTTTAAAAACTTTACCTCTATGATTAACATCATATTTTATGTGAATTGTCCCATGAATTTTATTTTCTAAAGCAGTTTTAGGGTAAACCAAATTTTCAGAAATGAATTCTCCCATTGCTTTATTTCCACCTTTATAGTAGGCGTTTTTAACAAAGTGTTTGTCTTTACGCTGTTTTTTCATGTAACAATTACATTTTTTGAAAGTCTAAAATGAAAGATAATAACTTTTAGTTAATTTTGCTTTAAATATACGTGCTGATGTGTTGTTGTGTTGATGAGCTGACGTTTACTTGATTGTAAACTTAGAAACAACAATACAACGAAATGACAGTACAACAACACAAAAAAAAATTATGAAAAAATTTAGAACATCAGGCTTTATTGCCTTAATTTTTGTCGCTTTACAATTTACTTCTTGTACACCAGAACAGCTTAGTCAAGTATTAGACGTTGTTTCGGCTACTACAGAAACGCCTTTAACGACTGAACAAATTGCATCTGGTTTGAAAGAAGCCTTAGTAAAAGGTGCTGTAAATGGCTCTTCTGTTGTTTCACAAGTGAATGGTTATTACAAAAATCCTTCAATCAAAATATTATTCCCGTCAGAAGCTCAAAAAGTAGAGCAAAAATTGAGAGACCTTGGAATGGGAAGTTTGGTTGATGATTTAATAGAAAAGGTAAATCATTCTGCGGAAGATGCAGCAAAAGAAGCAGCTCCGATTTTTAAATCTGCTATTACAAGTATGACTATTAATGATGCCATGAATATTTTGATGGGTTCAGAAACTGCTGCAACAGATTATTTGAAGAAAACAACTTCGACTGGTTTATATAATGCTTTTGAGCCTGTTATCGTGAAGAACTTAAATAAAAGAGGTGCTTTAGACGCTTGGACAAAAGTGGTTACTCGTTATAACCAAATTCCTTTCGTTCAGAAATTAAATCCTTCTTTACAAGATCACGTAACGAATAAAGCAATGGACGGTTTATTCCAAATGATTGCAAAAGAAGAAACTTTGATTCGTAAAGACCCTATTCAAAGAACTACGGATTTATTGAAAAAGGTATTTGCAAAGCAAGATAATAAGTAGTTACTGGTTACTGGTTACTAAAGTGCTAATCGCACTTTGATGTTTTGGAAACTTAGAATTTAATAAAATTCTAATGTTAAAACTTCTTCAGAGTAACCAGTATCCAGTAACCAGTAACCAGAATCATTGAGCAAAGCGAAATAAGGAATGGAATATATACACGGTTATAGTGAAACGGAGCAAAATCGGTTGGTTTCACAGGGAGAAGTTTTGGCACCTTTTATTTTTGATAATATTGATTTGAGTACTGTTACTCAATTATTAGAAGTCGGAAGTGGTGTCGGTGCAATGACTTTAGAGGTTTTGAAACGCTATCCAAATTTGGAAATTTCTTGTTTAGAAATTGCGGAAACGCAAATAAATAAGGCTAAATTAAATTTAGAGAAAGCTGGTTTTCAAAATCAAATTAATTTCATTCAAGCGGATGCAAGAAATACAAATCTTGAGGAGAATCAACCTTATGAAGCTGCTTTTTTGTGTTGGGTTTTAGAACATATTCCAAATTGTGAAAAGGTACTTTCAGAATTGAATCGAATTTTGAAACCAAATGCGACACTTTGGATTACGGAAGTTTTTCATAGTAGTTTTCACTTATTTCCGCATTGTCCAAATGTTGAAAAATATTGGCAAAAATGTATTGATTTCCAAGCGAGTATCAACGGCGACGCGAATGTTGGTCATCGCTTAGGAAACTTATTATTAGATGCAAATTTTTCGGCTGTTGAAGTACAACCTTATCCAATGTTTTGGGATAAACGCAATCGAAAAAATCGAGCTGCTTTATTACAGTATTGGCATGGTTTGATGTTTTCTGCTTTGGATAATATGTTGGAAGCTGATTTCTGTGATTTATCGCTCTGGAAATTAGCAGAAAAAGAAATTTTGGATTTAATGATGAATGATGAAGCCGTTTTTTATTATTCTTTTATTCAAGCGAAAGCGGTTAAGTAAATGGACAATTGACAATGGATAAATCACTCCATTATCAATTGTCCATTATTAATTATCAATTATTAAGTTACTTCTTTTTATAAAATTCTGCACTGTCAATTTGTTTAGTCCACAACTCCTCTCCTTCTGTATTATAGGTTCTAATCGTTAAAACTCTTTCTTTACGTTTTCCCGTTACTTCTAATACTGAAAAATTATGTTCCGTTGTAATTGTTCCTTCTACACGATTTTTATTGGGTTCTTTGGCTGCTGTTTTATACGAACCAGCTGTCAATGAAGAAACTGTCAAGTCGTACATAATATACCCATTTTCGTTTTCTACTCGACTCAATTCTGTAAAGTGTCTATCGCCCGTTAAGAAGATAACGCCTCGAATTCTTTCTTCTTCTAAGCGTTTTGTTAAGTATTCAAACTCAGCTTCATAATTGCGGTAATTTTCTGCTATTTTTTCAGAATTCAAAACTTGCCCACCAATTGCAATCATTTTAAATGGAGAATAAGAATTACTCAACGCATCAATCAACCAATCAATTTGTGCTTTTCCTAAAAGCACTTCATCTTCATTTTTAGGATTTTTTGGACTTCTAAAATAACGATTATCCATCACAAAAAACTCAATATCATGAAACTGGAATTTAGTAGTAATTCCTCCATCTACATCTGGTAATCCAAAAGAAGGATTTGCCCAAAATAGCTCAAAAGCTTCTGAGGTTTTATCTTTATGAATAAAAC